>JAIXRD010000157.1 GCA_027485365.1 Cryomorphaceae bacterium
CTCCTCGAGCGATTTTCAAACTTAATGCAGAACTCGGAAGATTCTATGCCGAGGCGGTCAATTCATTCCTTGCTAAGAATAATTTGAAAAAAGAAAGCATAGACGCCATTGCTTCGCACGGTCAGACTATTTTTCATCAACCGGAAGATGGATTTACCGTTCAATTAGGTTGTGGCTCTACCCTTGCCTACCATACCGGAATTCCGGTAATCAATGACTTTCGCTCACTGGATGTGGCGGCTGGCGGTCAAGGCGCTCCGTTGGTCCCAATTGGTGATCAACTGTTATTTGGCGGTATGGCGGAGGCCTTCATTAATATCGGTGGGTTTACAAACATTAGCTTTACCAACAACGGAACAACGGTAGCGTTTGATGTGTGTCCGGGAAACCTTCCAATGAATACTTATGCAAGACAACTCGGAAAGGAATACGATGCCGGAGGTGAAATTGCCGCCAGCCATGTAGCCGACCCCACCCTACTTCAAGTACTTAATCAGTTAGCGTATTATCAACAGGATGGTCCAAAATCATTAGGAACAGAATGGCTCGAATCAACCTTTTATCCCTGTATTTCCTCGCATATATCACCAAGTGTAGCGATTGCTACAGTAAATGAACATATTGCTCATCAACTGGTGGCCGTACTAGAAAAACATGACTTGAAGCGTGCCTACATCACGGGAGGCGGGGCATTGAACACTGCTTTAATAAACCACATTAAAACGAAATATACCGGTGAGCTCATCATTCCAAGCGCTGATATCATAAATTTCAAGGAGGCCATTATTTTTGCTTTCCTTGGATATCGTTTTTTAGATCGGGAATTTAATTCCCTTGCCTCTGTTACCGGAGCTCATGAAAATGTTTGTGGCGGTGCCTTACATTATCCCCGATAAGTAGTTTATTCACATTGAATCTTGGAGAAAATTAACATTTCATTCCACCCCTGCGTTCGTTATCGCGGTATTTTTGGACTTTGCAACAACACACATGATAGAATTATTAAAGAAATTTGAGAATAAGCGCCCGGAAATCGTATTTGAATGGAAGGACGCGGAGACAGAAGCCGAAGGGTGGGTAGTAATTAATAGCTTACGCGGAGGTGCTGCAGGTGGCGGAACTCGAATGCGCGTTGGACTTGATAAGCGCGAAGTGGAATCGCTTGCAAAAACCATGGAAGTTAAATTCACGGTGGCTGGTCCAGCCATTGGAGGCGCTAAGTCAGGGATAAACTTTGATCCCAACGACCCACGAAAAGAAGGCGTATTGAAGCGCTGGTTTGCGGCGGTTGCACCCTTGTTAAAAACGTATTACGGAACCGGTGGAGACTTAAACGTAGATGAAATCCATGAAGTAATTCCGATTACCGAAGCCAACGGCGTTTGGCATCCGCAAGAAGGAGTATTCAACGGCCATTTTCAGCCGAATTCAAACCAAAAAATTCACCGCATCGGACAATTACAAAAAGGAGTTTCACATACCTTAAGTTCCGAAACATACAGTCCAGATACCTCCAAAAACTACTTGGTCGCCGATATGATTACCGGATATGGCGTTTGTGTATCGATTGATCAATATTATGCAATTTGGGGAGGGTCGTTAGCTGGAAAAAAGGTGATTATTCAAGGATGGGGAAATGTTGGGTCAGCCGCGGCATTTTATTTAGCCCAAAAAGGAGCTAAGATTGTAGGAATCATTGACCGTGTCGGGGGATTAATTCAGCCTGAAGGGTTCTCCTTTGAAGAAATCCGCCACTTATTTATCACTAAAAATGGTAATGCCCTAGCACATCCGAACTTACTTTCATACGAAGAGATCAATGAAAAAATATGGGATGTTGAAGCGGATGTCTTTGTTCCTTGTGCGGGTAGCCGCATGTTGAATCAAAATCAATTAGAACGGTTAATTAACGCAGGTGTTTCGGTCATTTCATCGGGTGCGAATGTTCCATTTGCCGACCCTGAGATTTTCTTTGGTCCGATTGCAGGATATGCCGATGAGCACTTAGCCTTAATTCCTGACTTTATCGCGAATTGTGGCATGGCTAGGGTTTTTGCGTACCTCATGAGTAACGACTTGGAAGAAATTGATGAAGCGCTAATTTTTCAGGATACCGCAGAAATTATCGGAAATGCCTTGAAGAAAGTGCATGCAAACAATTCCAGTTCCAAGAATTTAGCGAAAACAGCCTTTGAAATAGCGCTGACACAACTCGCTCCATAATGACAGTCTACATACTATTCATCTTTATTGTTGGATACGTATTTATCTCTACGGAACATTGGCATCGGATAGATAAAATGATTCCCGCCATTTTGATGATGGTACTTTCATGGGGACTCCTTTTTGTCTTCCCTAATTACATTCCACAATGGTTAGATCCGAATTCTGCTGAACTTCTGCTTTCTAAATTGGGCTTTGTACCTGATTTAGTTGGAAATACAAGCGAAAAGACGGCACTCATTAATGAGGCGCTGCAGCATCACTTAAGCAAAACGGCTGAAATCGTGGTGTTTCTAATTGCGGCAATGACCTTAGTTGAGCTGATTGACCATTTTAAGGGGTTTGATGCGGTACAGGTGTTATTTAGGGCGAAAAAGAAATGGAATTTATTGGTTTTGCTTTGCACATTTACATTTTTTCTTTCGGCAGTAATTGACAACATGACGGCCACCCTGGTAATGATAGCAATTTATCGCAAAATTATTACTGACCCAACGGACCGTTTATGGTTTGCGGGGTTTATAGTCATTGCAGCGAATGCAGGTGGCGCTTGGTCTCCGATAGGCGACGTAACAACCACCATGCTCTGGATTGGTCGTAAAATTAGTTCAGTTCCACTAGTCATCAATACGTTTATACCATCACTGCTTTGTATTCTTACACCCGTTGTGGTGGCGCGCTGGATACCCACATTTAAAGGCAACATAGACCAAGGTACAGTGAACAAACATACGAGCGGAAGCACGGAATTACTTATAGGGATCGGCTTGTTTTTAATGGTCCCACTTCTTAAATCGTTGGTTCATCTACCCCCTTACATGGGCATGTCGCTCGCGCTTTGTTTATTCGCACTGTACGCCGAAATCAAAACCAAGCGAAACTTCACACTCACGGAAGTAACATCTGATTTTACCCCACAAAGTCCGACCATGAAATCCCTTCAAAAGGTGGAATTACCGACGATTCTCTTTTTTCTTGGGATTTTATTAACCGTGGCGGCGCTTGAATCGATTGGATTTATTTTCAATATAGGACAAAGCGTACAAAACGCAGGGATTTCTACACCGCTCTTTATGGGGATCTTGGGCCTTTCTTCTGCAGTAATTGATAATGTCCCGTTAGTTGCAGGTGCCATGGGAATGTTTAGCTATCCGCTTGATCATGCTACTTGGCATTTACTCGCCTACACTGCGGGCACTGGGGGCTCCATACTAATCATCGGATCGGCTGCTGGAGTTGTTGCAATGGGACTTGAAAAAATTAGTTTTAGTTGGTACCTTAAAAACATTGCCCCTTTGGCACTTTTAGGATATTTAATCGGTTTCATTTTTATGTGGATAACCCTGTAACTTTTTAGCGTAAATAACGATATAAGAACCTATGACAACAAATGCAACAACCCTTTATTGGAACATCGATAGCCTTCCAAAAGAGAAACGACTAAGTGCCGTGCTTTCCAGTGGCAGCATTTTAGCCTTGTGTTTATTTTCTTTATTATTTCTATCCAAGTTAAAACCTTCGGATCCACCGCTCGTGAATCACTTAGTAGTTCAGGATGAGATATTAGATGAAATCCCCTTGGAAGAATTGTTTATTGCCGATGGCGGTTCAGCGAAAGGCGGCGGAACCCCTGCGATGGATGAACGAACAGAACCTATGGAGCAAACGGAGCGAACGGTAACGGATCGAGGGAACACCCCAATCCAAAACGGAAACTCAAATCATACGGTTGGAAATAACCCGAATAACCCATCGAGCTCTCCTACCCGTGCCAACAATCCGTTCGGTGATGGTGGAAATGGAGGCGGAAATGGAGGCGGAAATGGTCCGTTTGATGGAAATGGACGTGGCACCGGAGGGGAAGGTGATGGCGAAGGAGATGGATTTGGGGACGGTAAATCAAGAATACGAATTAACGATCCTGTGCTACCGAAATATAATACAGATGTTGATTTAAAAATCCATTTAAAATTAACGGTAACAGGAGATGGAGGTGTGTCAACTGCTGTTTGTATCAAGAGTAAAACTACTACCACCGATCAAACCATAATCAATGATGTAATAAGGCAAGTTGTACGCCAGGTGAAATACAAAAAAGACCCTGAAGGAAGACCAGCGTATTGTTATCTGACGGTTAAAGTGAATGCTCAATAAGTACAGCGATTGCACGGAATGGTTATTTAGCCAGTTTCCA
>JAIXRD010000010.1 GCA_027485365.1 Cryomorphaceae bacterium
ACCTCCCAAAAATGGAATCCGGATCTCAACCTAATTTCAAGGTTTTCTAACGATTCAACGTTAATTGGCACTGCAAGTGACTCATAAGAGACATCTCCAATTAAATTAATTTCCGAAAGGGGTTCCCACACATTGTTTCGTTTAATTTCAACCAAGAGTTTAATTCCTTCTTGATTCATCCAAGCTTCCCTTTCCTCTTTACTTTTATCTTTATTCTTTTCTACCCATTTTGCATGTTCAGATCCAAATAGTTTATTGAATTCGTTGTATAAATATCCAGACCATTTGGTGTTTTTTACGTGTAAAATCAGGCGTGAATCCCCTACAGATTCTGGTTTAAACGTAACATGTAATGCGCTCAAATCTGTTAATTTTTCCGGTTTGAAATCATAAGAAACCCCATCTTTATTGGCTGTAGCTTGGCTTTGATTCTTTCCATCTTGGTCGGTAACAGCAATTGGGGAAGTTGCCTTATGGTAGGCATACAGGTTGCCGTTGTTTTCTATGGCAAGGTTAACGTCTGCTGGATGTTCAACAACCTTTAACGATAGCTTATCTATAAACTGTTGCTCTTCTTCATCATTTTTCAAGGTAAGGGTTAATGTTTCTTGCGTTGGAAAATAATCTTTAATTGCCTTTAAATCTGACCGTGCAAGCTGAGGTGCTTTTGCACCTGTAAATAAGGTCTGTTCCCATTTAAGTTGTTCGCCATCATTGATGTAAACGTGAGGACAGCCACATGCTACAGCAATAGCAATTATACCTACTGTTACCGCGGAAGCGGCAACAATCGCTACAGTACCAACAGGCCCAATGTTGGACTTTGACTTATGCATGGTTTCATCAATTTTCGAGATGTCGTTTATTGAAAATTCAAAGGTTCCATCTTCTTTTACTTGACCCTTATTTACAAAAAAATGAATTTGCTCGGCAAGCGATGATGGATCGCCTTTACTTAGAGGATTTATGTTTTCAGGGTATCTTTTGGCCAAATTATAATACAATAGGGGCTTTGAAATGGTAGGATTGATTTTCCCTGTGAGTGTTGTATTTGATTGGTTATAGCTAAGATTTGATAGCTCAAAAATTTGATCTCCGAAGTGAATAATGATGTAATTGTGGTAATCTCGAAAGCTCCAAGATTCAGAAGTTAACCCTTTGTAATCTTCTATATTTTGATTTGGGAGAAGTTTAATGTACTGTGTGCAACTAGATACAAAAAACATTGCGGCAAGAATGATTCCGTTATAGAATCGGATTGAATTGAGTTTTTTCATTGAATACGATTTAAAATCACACCAAAATTCAACACCTAATTTAATTAATAATATTTATAGTATTGATCGAATATTATAAAAAAATAACATTGTGATGTTTGTATTTGCTTTCTTTAAAGACATTAAAAAAGCACTCGGAATGCCTACACATTCACCCCAAATAAATACCCAACCCCAGCAGAGATTCCCATTGCCAAGGTTCCGCCTATAGTGATCCGTAATATGGCCTTTCCAATGGGTGATCCACCTGTTTTTGCTGATAAGTACCCTAATAGAATTAAGAATAAGATGGTCGATCCATAAAGGAAATAAGGCATGTATTCAATTGGGGCAAACAAGGTCACAAGGAGTGGAAGAACTCCCCCCGCAGTAAAGGCACTTCCGGAGGCAATAGCTGCTTGAATGGGTTTGGCTTGACTTATTTCAGTTATTCCTAGTTCATCCCGTATGTGTGCGGCTAAGGCATCTTTTTGGGTTAATTCCACAGCTACTTGCATTGCAGTCTCTTTTTTCAAGCCACGTTGTTCGTAAATGGCTGCTAGAATATTCAATTCTTCTTCAGGCATTGTCCGCAATTCCTCTTTTTCTCGTTCAATATCCGATTTTTCTGTATCGGTTTGTGAACTCACAGATACATATTCCCCCGCCGCCATCGACAGGGCACCGGCCGCTAATCCTGCCACCGTAGCTAAGATTACCGGGTCGTTTGTGTGACTCGCAGTGGCTACACCAACAGCTAAACTGGAAATAGATATGATGCCGTCGTTCGCTCCTAAAACTGCGGCGCGAAGCCAATTGCTTCGGTGTATGTAGTGACTGTCTAAGTAGTTTTCTATTGTAACCATGAAGTTGTATTTTTCATCGAAAGTACCACTGTTTCATCAATTGTCAGGATTATTCTTGCTAACTAAATTTAATTTAAGACCTTCGTATAAATGTTATCAATGAAGAATTTTTATGTAGCCCTTGGCGTGCTGGCGATTTCAATGCCTCTTGTCTTTTGTTCATCGAGCAGCCAGGAGCAAGCGAAGCATGAAAAGAAGAAGGATGTTAAGCTCAACCCAAATCCGGAAGATTCAATTCTTACCTTAATTGCTGTAGGCGACATCATGCTGGGAACGAATTACCCCAGTGCGGCTTATCTTCCCGCCAATAAAGGAAACATTCTTGAACCCGTTCGTGATATCCTCCGCAATGCAGACCTAACCTTCGGTAACTTGGAAGGAACAGTCCTCAATGAAGGAGGAGATGTAAAGCAATGCAGCGACCCCTCTAAATGCTATGCCTTTCGTCAACCAGATTACCTGGTAGATTACCTTCAAGATTCGGGTTTTGATTTATTGTCCTTAGCCAACAACCACATGGGGGATTTTGGTAATGCTGGTCGGATCAATACCCAACGGGTTCTCAAAACAAAAGGCATTAAACACGCAGGGTTGGAAACTTGTCCTTGGGATACCATCCACGTGAATGGTAAAGTCATAGGAATGACCGCATTTGCACCGAATTCGGGTTGCTTAAAGTTGAACGATTACAAAAAAGCATTAGAAGTACTCGCTGAACTTAAGAAAATTAGTGACCTAGTGATTGTCTCCTTTCATGGAGGCGCAGAGGGACGTACCCGCACGAATGTCACCCGTAAAACCGAAGAGTTTGTTGGTGAAAATAGGGGGAACGTTTATGAGTTTGCTCACCTGATGGTTGATAACGGAGCAGATATCGTGTTGGGACATGGTCCACACGTGACACGCGCGATTGATTGCTACAAAGGGAAATTCATCACCTATTCCATGGGGAATTTTGCTACTTATGGTCGCTTCAGTTTATCTGGGGTGAGTGGGATTGCACCGATTTATAAATTATATATCAATAAGCACACAGGCGATTTCATTAAAGGCGAGGTGGTTTCCATTCAACAACTCGGGGAGGGTGGACCAACTTTAGATCCAAATAAACAGGTGCTGGCCGAAATAAAACGCTTGTGCGCCATGGATTTTCCGGAAGTGCTTTGGCAAATAAATGAGGATGGTTCGTTCCATTTAAAGTAAGTTTAATTTACTTTTTGGGTTGTGTGTGCTCTGCGCATAAAGTAAACGGGAAATTCGTAGTGATGAACCTTATAAGTTTCGAACCCATATCGTTCATAAATTATTTTATTTCTAGCAATACTGGTTTCTGCAATTAATTCGATTTCAAGTGTTTGAGCCATTTGAAACATGGCGTGCATTAGTTCTCTTGCCGTATGTTGATGGCGACCTTTGTTTGAGACACCATAAAACCAAACATAGTAATCGTTTGCCTTCCCACTTCTAACCTGTTGTATTTCTGATTCAATCTGCTTAATTTGTAAAATCCGTGATAGATTAAAGGCCAAAATTACCATGGATAGTTGTTTGAGTTTTTCACCAAAACTTAATTTGATTTTATCCATTGGAAACATAACAACGACTCCTTCGCGATCCGTAGATAAATAAACGCCATTCCTTTTGAAAGCAATGTCAAATACATAACTGGCAAGGAGTTGCATTCGCAATGCTAACATTCGGTCACCAAGTAAAAATCGTACATGTGGATTTGCAATATAAGATTCTTTAAAAATCTCTATAACCCTAAGCTTATCCTCACGCTTGGCTAAATTCATATTCCTGCTTTAAACAAAGATTGAATGTTACATCAAATCATTGAAATCGAATTTTGCATACTCCTTGCGCTACGTTGTAAATTTTACAAGTGGCATTGATTTATCTTTTTCGGCTATTTTTGTTCCCTATGAATAAAAAACAAGTTTTATTGCTTGGGGCTACTGGATTAGTAGGTTCAAATGTCTTGAGTGAATTGCTTAAAAGTGATTTGGTAGGAAACGTAACGGTATTGGTTAGAAAACCTTTAGCGATCTCCAACAGTAAGTTAATTCAAGTAGTAACCGATTTTTCTGATTGGACCGCATTGGATGCCTTAGCTTCGGTTGATGTGCTCTTTTGCTGCATTGGGACCACGCGTAAGAAAACACCGGATTTAGTTCAATATAAAGCCATTGACTATGGTATCACCATGGAAGTGGCGCGCCGTGCTAAACAACTTGGATGTCAGCAGATACACCTAATCTCTTCGGTTGGTGCGAACGCCAAGTCCTCCAATTTTTATCTTAAAATTAAAGGAGAAACCGAAGAAGGAATACAATCCTTAGGGTTCGAAACCTGTCTTATTTATCGTCCGTCCATGTTGATTGGTGCTCGGAATGAATCCAGACCAGCGGAGAAGATTGGACAACTCCTAACGCCTGTATTTGATTTCTTTACCTTCGGTGGCAACTATCATAGCATACGAGCAACCCAACTGGCGCAGTGTATGGTTCGCCAGGTTGAAATATCCAAACTAGGTAATCATGTTCTTTATTACCGAGATTTTAACGCTTAATTGCGCCTTCGTTTCATTCGGTTTTTTACGAGCTTAATCCCTTCAAGGCACAATAATAATCCCAAGGCCCCAAGTAAGGCGGGTACCAGATGCTGAAATCCCGGGAATTCAAAATTGAAAATCCGCTGTAAAAACGGGATGGTTAAGGTGAGGAAAAGTACGATAATCGCGGCAGGTATGATAATAAGCATGGCGATATTTTTCTCTCTCAATACGGCAATAAAGCTTCGAGTATTTGATAAAGTCGATAAAATCAAAAATACGTTCCCAATAATTAGGGTAGAAAAGGCAATCGCCCTGACCTCGCCCGGCGTATGTCCCTCGTCAATGGAGCTAAAGTAAACAAGGAATACCACAGCAAGGAGCATAATCCCTACGAGCAAGCTGAAAAGTATTTTGTTAAAACCAAAGAAACGGGTATTAAGGTCACGAGGCGGACGATGC
>JAIXRD010000254.1 GCA_027485365.1 Cryomorphaceae bacterium
AGATCAATAGAAGGTAAACTATATGTATTTGACATGCAGGGAAATCAAGTATTACTTCAAGACATTGGTTCTAAGGCTGAAATTAACTTATCCGATCTTGCTAATGGGACCTATTTATTAAGAGCAAGTTTTGATGATTGTCAAAGTGAATCGATACGAGTTGTGGTGCAAAAATAACAGGCGGCGTTAAATGGATCATGCTTTTTAAAGTCACTTGAATTAACGTATTCAAAGGAGCTGAGAAAATTTGATTTTAATCGTAAATTCCTTTGTTAGTATAAACGAACGTTGAAATATCTATGCACGCATTACTCCTCGTCCCAACCGGAATTCGTACTTTTCTTGCCATTGAAGTATCTAGAATAACCAAATCCAACAATGAGGTAGGAAGATAACTTGTTCAATTCACTGGCGGAATATCCTAAATCAGAATTAATGCCGATATCCCAAGGTTTAAAACCAAAGCCATAAAACGCGTAGCCTATGGTTAAGCGAAAGGATGCATTCACATCCGCTGCTAAACAAATTCCTATGTTTGGTTCTATATATACCGATTGTTTAGAATTATAGGTAATCCCCATACTCTTTAGTGTATCCGTTACAAAGGCACTTTGGGCAAAACCTGCTTTCACACCAATATCTGTTGCTAAGCTTGGAGTCCAAAACTTTTCATGACCTAGCTTTATAAAAGCCGCCCCGTTGTGCATTCCACCACTAATTTTCTGATTTATTCGAAACTGATTGATATTAAAGTAAGAATAATGCATCCCCGCTCCAAACATTAAACCCGACCTCAAGGTATATTGATACATCGGTGAAACATAAACTACTCCTTGCATTATGTTTTTAAACGGGGCATTAACAAAGCCATTCGGTAACCCCAACTCCAAAACAAAGGAATCGTCAATTTCCATATCCTGTGCCGTATAACTACCTTGCAGCCAAGCAAAAACCACAAGTAGCAGGGTATAAATTCCTTTTTTCATGCATTATAAAATTACAACTTTAAATATTTTTTCTTAACCGTCTGAATAAAATTACGCGCATATCCCGCAGTCTCTGGCTCCAAATTAAAGCGTAGAACAGGGAATACAAATCCACCAAAAACTAACGCTTCTATGCAGCCTATACGCAAAAGCTTATAAATCGTTGTGGATTCGGAATGAAATGGAAAAAAATAGACAGTTACGTAATAAATTCCCAGTACACCTAAAAACACCATCAAGGGCTTTATATGTCCCCAATGAAATGGATTCAGTCGATAAGCCCAATAAATATAAACGGAACGGGCAACATTGTAAAACACAAAGATAAATCCAGTAGCAAATCCAACACCAGCTATTCCATATCGTGGAATTAATAAGCGATTCAGGACATATATTCCCGCACACAGAAATACGGTAAAGAGTAAATCATACTTGTATTTTCGTGAAGTAGCAAAAATGATTCCGTTGAGTCCGCAATACATATCCACTACCCTACCCAATAATAAGAAAAACAAGACAGGAATTCCTGCACTGAATTCCGGTTTCAAAAAGGAAAACAACTCATGAACCGGCAGCCATAAGCCCAAAAAGGACAATAAACCAATAAACAAGCCTGCACCGCTCGACTTTTGGTAGATTTCTTGAAGCCCCTTCATGTTTTTTTCCTTCCAAAGTTTAGCCACTATGGGTGAGCTTACACGCGTCATCGCACGAAAGGGTATTAGCATGGCGCTGGTCACTTGAACCATGGTGGTGTAAATCCCTGTAGCCGCCAGCCCAATCATTCCACCGATCATCACTGCATCCATCGTCACTACGACCATTGTGGCTAAGGTATTTACGTACGAAAAAAGGCTGAATGAAAGGATAATTTTTCGAAATCGTTTTGGAATGGTAATGTGTTTTAATGAATAGTGTAATTCTTGATGATAAATCAAATATCCCATTAAAACCAATGCAGGTAACATATTACTCAACATTAGCACCGTTAAAAATACTTCAAACGAAATGTAATCTAATGCATATACTACAAGCAGTATCGTTGTTAACACTCTAAGCCCTATGTCCTGTAAAAATACCGGCAGAATATTCTTAAACATTCCACGCATGTGGTTCTCAAATAGCATGAACAGTACATTGCCTACACCAACCGGAATCACCCACCAGGCATAGCGATTGAATAACGGAGATTTATCATGAAAATAGGCTCCGATTTCAGAAAAAAAAAAAAAAAAAAATACCGAACAGAGCAAGATTCCAAAGCATACAATAAGCACATTAAACAAAAGGAACCCATAGTGCTTTTTTGCTTCGTTTCGAAAAAATGGAAAAAAACGCCAAGTGACATAGATACTCCCAAGATTACTTAATTGAGCAAACAACAATCCGGTGGTGGTCAGTAGATTAACCAACCCGATTTCAACTGTTGTGAGAAATAAAATAAACAGAAAAGCCTTGTTGATATACCCCAGAACCAATCCTATGTAAGAGATTAGCGTCGTTCGTAAAGCATCTTTCTTTACAATTCCCATGCTATCTAGAAAGGTGCATATTCCGCTTGGAATACACCTTGGTAAAGAACGGATCTTTCAAGTCTTTAATAAAACGAATCGCTTCACCTGTAGACTTCATTTCAGGTCCAAGTTCTTTCTTCACATCGGGGAATTTCTCATATGAGAATACTGGTATTTTAATCGCATACCCCTCTTTTCGTGGATTGAATGTGAAGTCCTTAACTTTCTTCTCTCCAAGCATGACCTTCGTAGCATAATTTACATACGGTTCATCGTAGGCTTTAGCAATAAACGGAACCGTTCTCGAAGCGCGCGGATTGGCTTCAATCACATAGACTTTATCATCTTTGATTGCAAATTGAATATTAATCAACCCAACCGTGCGTAATTCTACCGCTATTTTCCGTGTGATGTCTTCAATTTGTGTCATCACAAAATCGCCTAAATTATACGGAGGCAACACGGCATAGGAATCTCCGGAGTGAATGCCCGCAGGCTCAATGTGCTGCATGATTCCAATAATATATACATCTTCTCCATCGCAAATCGCATCTGCCTCGGCTTCAATCGCCCCCCCCAAGAAATGGTCTAATAAAATCTGATTACTTCCCATTTCGTTGATAATATCCACGACATGGTGTTCAAGCTCTTCTTTGTTAATTACAATTTTCATTTTCTGACCACCCAATACGTAACTTGGTCGAACTAACAATGGAAATCCTAACTCATCAGCCAACTCAAGTGCTTGTTCTGCACTTTCTACCACACCGTATTGAGGAAACGGGATGCTATGTTGTTCTAACAATTTCGAGAATCGTCCCCTATCTTCTGCTAAATCCAAGGCATCAAAGCTCGTCCCTAAAATTTTAACTCCGTATCGTTGTAATTTCTCCGCTAATTTAAGCGCCGTTTGTCCACCGAGCTGAACAATCACGCCTTCAGGTTTCTCATGCTGAATGATATCGTAAATATGCTCCCAAAATACCGGTTCAAAATATAATTTATCAGCAGTGTCAAAATCGGTAGAAACGGTCTCTGGATTACAGTTAATCATGATCGTTTCATAACCACATTCACGAGCAGCCAATACCCCATGCACACACGAATAGTCAAATTCTATTCCTTGTCCGATGCGGTTGGGACCAGAACCTAAAACCACCACCTTTTTACGATCGCTAACCGCACTTTCATTTTCAAACTCAAAGGTTGAATAATAATATGGCGTTTGTGCCTCAAATTCTGCTGCACAGGTATCAACTAATTTGTAGACCCGTTGAATTCCGAGTTCAGTTCGTTTTGCGTACACTTCGGATTCAAGGCAACGAAGCAAGTGTGCTACTTGACGATCAGCGTACCCTTTTTGCTTGGCTTCGAACAATAAATCCGTTGGGATATTTTCAATGGAATGTCTCTCAATTTTGCGTTCTAATTTGATGAGGTCTTCAATTTGTCTTAAGAACCATATATCGATTTTCGTTTTCTCAACAATGGTTTTAAAAGGAATCCCCAATTTTATGGCATCGTAAATGTGAAACAAACGATTCCAACTTGGTTTTTCTAAGCTATTTAATATTTCATTCTGGTTAGTCAACTCCTTTCCGTCAGCTCCAAGACCATTTCTATTAATTTCTAGGGATTGACAAGCCTTTTGTAGCGCTTCTTGAAACGATCGTCCAATGCCCATAACCTCACCAACCGACTTCATTTGTAGGCCTAATTCACGGTTAGTTCCTGGGAATTTATTAAAGTTCCAACGCGGGATTTTTACGATTACATAGTCTAAAGTTGGTTCAAATAAGGCAGAGGTTGTCTTTGTAATTTGATTTTGAAGTTCATCCAAATGATACCCAATAGCCAATTTAGAAGCGATTTTAGCAATGGGATAACCCGTTGCTTTGGAGGCTAATGCCGAAGAGCGCGAAACGCGAGGATTTATTTCAATGGCAATAATATCTTCCTTTTCATCTGGAGATACGGCAAATTGTACGTTACAACCCCCAGCAAAATTACCGATCGAACGCATCATTTTAATGGCCATATCGCGCATTTTCTGAAATGTTGTATCGGATAAAGTCATTGCCGGAGCCACGGTAATTGAGTCACCGGTATGAATTCCCATCGGATCAAAGTTCTCAATAGAACAAATAATTACCACATTATCGTTTGCATCACGCAACAATTCTAACTCATACTCCTTCCACCCGATCAAGGCTTTATCGATCATCACCTCATGAATCGGAGATAATTCCAATCCACGTTCTAAGAGGTTATCAAATTGGTCTGGTTTATAGAGGATTGAAGCCCCTGAACCACCTAGTGTGTAACTTGGACGGATACATAAAGGGAATCCAAATTCCTGAGCAATCTCTTTCCCTTCAAGAAACGATTTTGCAGTTTTTTGTGGCGCCATTGGTACACCAATCTCGGTCATTAAATCACGAAACGCCTCCCTGTTTTCTGTAATTTCTATGGCTTTAATATCCACACCAATAATTCTTACCCCATGTTGCTCCCAAATTCCAAGTTCGTCGCAAGCAATACATAGATTCAAGGCTGTTTGTCCCCCCATGGTCGGCAAGACCGCATCAATTTTATGTTTTGAAAGGATTTCAACTATACTTTCCGTTTCTAAAGGTAAGAGGTACACGTTATCTGCAACAACCTTATCGGTCATGATGGTTGCTGGATTAGAATTTATAAGGGTTACCTCAATTCCTTCCTCACGCAATGAGCGAGCGGCTTGAGATCCAGAGTAATCAAATTCACAGGCCTGACCAATCACAATTGGACCAGAACCGATAATTAAAACAGATGAAATGGAGGTGTCTTTTGGCATGTTTACAATTTAAGCTTGCGGCTGTATAAATTGTGGACAAAATTAGCTTAAAAACAGGCACGAAGTTTTAATTGATGCCAGGTAATTTTTACACAATTCCATTAAAAATGTTAATAGCGATGTTACCCTTTCAGGAAAATCCTATTTTTGTTGTAGCCATGAGGACAACCATTACACTTTCCCTAATTCTGATTAGCTATTTAATGCTTGGTCAAACGCAAAGCAGTTACAAGTTAGCGGTATTAAAATACAACGGAGGGGGAGATTATTATGCGAATCCTACGGCCCTACCCAATCTGGTTCAATTTTGCAATCAAAATATTGGAACACAAATCGCAAAGGAGGTTCCTTATGTAGATGCGGGAAGTAAAGACATTTTTTTGTATCCGTTTGTGCATAT
>JAIXRD010000189.1 GCA_027485365.1 Cryomorphaceae bacterium
CATATTGATTATTGACGAGGCATCTATGATTTCAAGCAAAGAATCAAAGCATGAGTTATTTACGTTCGGAACTGGTTTCTTGCTGAATGATCTTCTAACGTATGCTAAAGTTTCAGCAAGCAATAATAAGCTCATATTTGTTGGAGACCCTGCACAATTACAACCGGTAGGTGATAACAAATCACTCGCCCTTGACCCTGATTATTTTAGCAATGTCCTTAATCTAAGAACTAAGATAGTGGAATTGACAAAAGTAGTCCGACAAAATGATAATTTGATCTTAAAAAATGCTGAGAAAATAAGAAACTTGATTTTTTCTGAAAAGCGTAAAGAATTAAAGTTTGATTATGATGCATCGAGTTTCGTTCAATCAAATCCCAATATTTTTTATGAGCATTTTGTAGATACTTTTCCATCTCCAAAAGTTGGTGATGGGATAATTATTGCTTATTCCAATGGCCAATGTTTTCATAACAATATAGCTATTAGGGAAAAGCTATTTCCTAATCAAAAGGATCTAGTGGTAGGTGATATTATTCTCATCAACAACAATAATTACCATACCTATGGCACTGAATTATTCAATGGAGATTTAGCACAAGTTGTGGAAGTAAATCCAGACACAATAAGTCAGTCAGCTCCGGTAATGGTAGATAAAAATGGAAAGAAGGAAAGAATAGTTATTTCATTAATGTTTAAGTGGGTTAAAATTCGACTACCGCATTTCTCAGAAGATATTTCATGCTTAATACATTACGACTTACTAAACTCAGTAAATAGGGATTTGAGTATAGATGAAATGAAAGCGGTGTACATCAATTTTTTAATCCGCTTTAATGAGAAGCAAAAAGAACGAAAAGAAAAAGGGTTACATAGTTATAAAATAGGAAGTGAGGAATTTAAGAACGCTCTAAAGTCTGACCCATTTTTTAATGCTCTTAAAATTAAGTACGGCTACAGCATTACGTGTCATAAATCGCAAGGTGGTGAATGGGAAAAAGTTTTTGTTGATTACAGTGGTAGAGTAAGTTTAAAAACAGAACCATTAAAATGGTGCTACACAGCTACTACCAGGGCAAGAGAATCCGTAATTTGTTTGAATGCACCAAACTTCGGAGCTTTTAGTAGACTGAACTTTAATCCTATAGGACAAATTGGTAATTTTCCTAAAAATGCCTTTTCTTTTCTAGGGGTTAATGATTCTCCTTTTCATAATAGCAACGCACACAAATGTAAAAGTTTAAAATACTGGGAAATCTATGAAAAATTGGAGAATACAAATTTTAAAATTGAAAATGTATTCTCTCCTATAAATGGATATTTAGAAAGATATTTTATAAGTAATGATAAAAACGAGATAATACAGTTGGATGGGCAGCACAATGGTGCAGGATACTTTACCCAAGCCTTCAAGGTAACAAGTGATAATGATAATCACGCAGCCATTGAATTAGATGCAATTTTTAACGCTCCCTATGAACGACAATACTTGATTGATTGGAATCCTGCGGATTTTTTTCTAAAAGAATTACATTCTTATGTGTTACAAGCTTGTGATGAAAGTAAAAGTACCCTCACGAATGTTGTAAAAACAGGAAACTATGATTTGACCTATTACTTCATCACAGACTCAGTATGTTCATATATTCAGTTCTACTTCAATGGAAAAAACCAATATACTTCTGCGATGCCAAAAAAAATTGGGCCAGAAGAAGATGAAAAGCTAAAATTAATCATATCAAATTTAGAGACTAATGCCAGCTAAAGAAATAAAAGAACTTCGTCAGGCCGGAAAGTTAGAGGAAGCTTATGCAATGGCAAAATCAGAATTAGAGGCTGATTTGTCAAATATTTGGAGTAAGAGGAATTTAAGTTGGGTGCTATATGCTCAACTCGATGAAGTTACATCAAATTTGGATGCTTTTATGGCGAAAATTAATGAGGTAAAAGATTTGGATTTACCTGTATCTGAAGAAATGTTTTTTGATAACATATCGATTGTTATCTCCAAGGCAGCAAGGGTTGTTTCCTTTGATACTACTCATGATTATACCAAAATATATCGTTTGTTTGATGCTATTAAAGAATTGCCGATAAAGAGGGATTCCAAATGGTTTAGTGTCCTCTTTAATGCAATGCATAAAGGAATGAAAGAATCCAATAGATATGTTGAATTTGCTGACTGGTGGGATCTTGAAAACCTCCGTTCTGAAGATTTTTTAAAAGAGGAATATAATGGCAAAAAAATAATGTCAATTGCCGAACAGGCATACATTGCTTATGCCAAAAAGCTTTTGGAAGGTACACCTATAGATGCATTTGGTCAGCAAAAATTGATTGACAAAGATAAAATTCAATCATTCTTGCCAAAATTGGATTATTTGATTGAGAAACATCCTGACTATCAATACCCTCCTTATTTCAAAGCAAAACTTCTTTTAGCTTTGGGGAATGATGGAAATGTGCTTTCTGCATTTTTACCTTTTGCTAAGCAAAAAAGAAATGACTTCTGGGTATGGGAACTAATGGCAGAAATATTTTTAGAGAACAAAGAAATTCAGTTTGCGTGCTATTGTAAAGCCTTGAGCCTAAAAACACCCGAAGACTTTTTAATAAAATTAAGACAAGCCTTTGCTGAAATGCTCATTAAAAAAAGTATGTTCAACGAAGCGAAAACGGAAATTCAAAAAGTTATTTCAACAAGGGAAAAACATCAATGGAAAATACCAAACCGAATCATGCAATGGACAGAAATGGAATGGTACAAAACAGCAAATGCAAAAAGAGATAATTCGGACGTGTATTTGAGACACTTAAAACAAGCTGAGGAAATCTTGTTTCAAGATATCCCAGAAGAATTAATTGTTATTGAATTTGTAAATGAGAACAAGAATATAATCTCTTTTGTCAAAGACAAGCAAAAGTTTGGATTTTTCAATTATGCGGAGAAATTAATAAAGCCTCAAATAGGCGATCTTTTGAAAGTGCGATTTAATGGAGCGGGTCAAGATGGATTTTATAAGATTTTGAGCGCGGAAAAAGCCGATCCAGAAGATGTCTCTGATGCTGTACGTAATTTTGAAGGGGTCATTATAATTAAGGAGGGAAGTGATTTTGGATTTGTTGAGGACATATTTATCGATCCCGGAAATATAAAAAGAAATCAATGGGTAACGAATCAAACTATTAACGGCAAAGCCATCTTATCATTCAACAAAAAGAAAGGTCAGTGGGGTTGGAAGATGGTGTGAAATCCATATAGTAGGTCAGGAATTTTCACAAGAATTTTTCATTAGTTTCATATATATAGTCCGTAACTTTAATCGTTTAAGTATAAAACTATGGCCGACTCAGATTACATTGTACGTGATGCAAACCAATTTGAAGAATTGAGATTATTATATCCGTATATCAATGAAAATCAAGGGTTTATTGCAGGTGGTGTTTTTAAAGATTTATTTTTAAATAAAAACTTTAGAGATATTGATGTGTTTTTCATGGAACAACAAAATTTTCATAATGAAATAATAAAACTTAATGAAAGTGAAGAGTTTTTAAAAAAATATGAAAATGTAAATGCAATTGGTTTCGAAGAAAAGTCCACTAAAATAAGGGTCGACTGTGTACGAAAGTGTTTTGGAAATCCGACAGAAATTTTAAATTCTTTTGATTTCTCTGTTTCGAAATTTGCGTTGTACAAGGATGTAAATAAAAAGTTAAAAGTAATTTATCATCCTCACTTTTTTGAGGATTTAATAACTAAAAAACTCAGGTTAGATTCAGAATACAAGGATCCAATAGCACAATTTTCAAGAATTTTAAAATATTCAAGATACGGATTTAAAATTGATAAAACTGATCAAATAAAATTACTTCATCTAATTAACAACTTGAATAAAAACCAAATAAATACTTTATTGATGAATGATTATGAGTATTATTATTAGATGGAAAGTAAAATTATAGGTGTTGTTAAAATGGTATATCATCATCCTGAAAGTTCTTTTCTGCTTCATAATCAGCGATTGCTTCCCAGGCATCAAATATGTCAAATTCTTTTGATTTAGGAATATTATTTTCTATAAATATCCTTCCTGTGTCATCAATATAAAATAATGTTGAATAACCATCAAAATTCACTCCCTCATGATCTGCATCATAGCCATGTATTATTATTTTGGAAATACAAGAATCAGAATTTAGAATTAAAGGATCCCTTAAATCAGAATAAGAATAGGTCAAGTTTATTTCAAAAATATTTACTGGTAGATTTCCTCGGAATGACAAATTTCCATCCTTAATAACCCAATCATTCCATTCATTTAATCCTATATTTTCTTTATAATATTCAGTTTTCCATAGATAGGTAGTTTTTTCAATCAAAAAAGCTTGTATTTCTCTTTCTAGTTTCCGATGATCTTCAAATATTTTTCCGAAGAATATATTATTTTTATAGTCATAAAATTGCCAAGAGGAATTTCCTTCTGCATCGATTTTCAAGAATGGCACACATGAATCTGAATCAAATACTAGTTGTTTATTTTCTAAAAAAATAGACCCGTTTTGGTCTATATAGAATAGCGTAAAATAATATTCTTCAAAAACAGTTTCTTCCCCATCTCCGAACAATCCGCTAAATGAGGAGTTACGATAATGAGCAATAACCTTAGAAATGTTTTTATCAGAATTAAAAAATTTAAACCCTCTGACTTTATTCATTTTTTGATTCAAGCCGATTAACCCAATTGTAAACAGTTTTGGGATATCTAAGATGATTTCACCCCTATAATATAACTCTCCACTTGGATTAATCTCCCAATTCTGCCATTTTTCTGTCCAAAGTCCCTCTTCATTGAAAAGCGGACTAATAGTAACATCCTCCAAAATACTTGTATTATAAATTATATTTTCCCAAAGATTTTCATCCCCTGGAATTCGCAAACTCATAACTTCTGATATTTCATGATCTTCAAATGGATGATGTTTTATATCTAATTTAGTATTAAATAAGGTCCATGACTCTATACCGTCTTGGTCAATAATAAGGAATGGTACATCAAAATTTTTGTTTTCTTCAAGCAATACAACCTCTTTTATTAACGTCATCGCCCGGTTGCTAATTCCATTTTGTTTGCCAAACAAGTTAATAATTCCTCTCTTTTTCAACTCCCAAAAACACTTCGCGGTAGCTTGTATATCCGCCAAGGCATCATGAGCACCTTCAAAATCATGCTTAAATAAAAACCGATGTAACTCCTCTAGTTTTGGCCATTTGTAGCCATAGGGACCGTCGATTTTACACAAATCAACGGTCGATATCATAGTGCAAATTTTTTCTTTAGAATCAACGGTGTTTTCAAATCCCAAACGAATCAATTCAGAACCTATAATTTTTTCATCGTAAGCCATATTATGGGCAACAACCACTTTTGCTCGCTTTAGATGAATGGAGAATAATTCAAAAACTTCTGCAATATTGCTACCTCTTTGATTCGCAATATCTGTCGTAATTCCATGAACTTTTGAGGCCTCAGTTGGAATTGTGAAGCCATTAGGTTTAATGATCTCATTGCCTGAGTGAATTAAATTTCCATCAAAATCATACACTAAATAGGCTAACTGGACCAATCTAGGCCAGTTATCCAAGTCTATTACTGGTGCTTTCCAGTTTTTAGGCAAACCTGTTGTTTCTGTATCGAAGAAAAGTATCATATTATGACTTATTAGTAATCAAAATTTTGTGAAAAATATTCTTTACATTGCATTGATTTGCTCTATCTAAAGATAAATTACTTTTCAATCCACCAACATCTCCATCACATAATCAATCTGTTCAAAATCTGGTAAGGTAAATAAGTCTTTATTCCATGCTCTGATTTTGCATTCTCCATTGATGTACTGATATTCATAGTGTATTTCGCCCTTACTACGTAGAAACCCTGATTGTACCTCATGGTTCAACTTAACGCGCCAGTGCTTTTGATTCTCTGGAAAGAAAAACTGCAGGTATTCAGGATATATTCCCGTAGGTGCGAATTCAATTCTCCCGCCTCGGACGATGGTTAGTTGGACATTCATATTAGTTGCGGTAACCACCTGGCTAACTTTAGTTCGGATTATTAACTTATAGTTCTTTGTGTCAGCCACTGCAAGGTTTCATCGTCACAACTCCAAACATAGCAACCTTTCATGCCTCGGGTCATCAAAGTTCTATAGGTGTTTTTTATAATGAGCTCCGACATTTTGTGGCCTTGGTGTGGGTTGTTTTTTAGGAGTGATTTAATACCATGAATGCTTTTATCGCTTGACGCCCTGGCCAAAGGTTGACATACCCATTTTCCATCCCGAATTACTAGATCTGGGCCCATGATTACACCTATATAATCTACTTCTAAACCTTGACAAGTATGGATGCAACCTATTTGTTCGACGGAGTCAGGACTAATTATCCATAACATGCCATCCTGCGTGAGGTTCCATTGTTTAGCGAAGTTATGTTCTGGGAAGATAATATCTTGTGCTTTTTTATCATTTTTAGAATTCCATGGCCAGCAATACCCTGCCACCATCCTTGC
>JAIXRD010000233.1 GCA_027485365.1 Cryomorphaceae bacterium
AACCCTGACGATAAATGTCAGGGTTTTTTTATGTTCAATTTTTAATGGGCGAGCACTTAGCGAAGCGATTTCACGACCATAGGGAGTAGCTTATGCCGAAGGAAAATATCCTAAGGATTTTTTTTGTAGTCTTATGAATTACTACCTTCGTTTTATGGCAATCAAACTTACCCCAGGCAATTTGTATTTCATTCGTGACATTGACTACTTAACCGGTGACATTGGAAAATATGTCAAAATAGGCATCGTTACCAACGAACGTACTACGGAAGAACGTATAAAAAATCATCAAACCGGAAATCCACGTGGAATTTATCCGGTAGCTGAGGTAACTGACGTCCCTTTTGTAGAACGCCTTGAGACCCATCTGCACTATGATCACAACGAACATTGGGTGACCGGAGAGTGGTTCTTATTGAACGACAAAGAGGTTAAATCCATTGTTGCACAAGCTGAACATCTTAAAGCGCAACAACTTTTTCATAAGCCAATCATAGAGCGTGTATTATTAACGCTCGACAAAGCACTTTCCAATGGGAAGATTAAAAAAGCAAACAAACAAAGCCTGGCCTTAGAACAACAACTCATTCAATTAAAGGGAGAGATCAATGTACTCAAAGTAAAGATTGAATTATCAAAATTCGTTTTTTACACCTTATTGGGCGCTAACGGATCCATCGAAGGAGTATTACGCATCAAATATGCTCCTGGAAAATTCGATTTCGATAAAAAGGCCTTTGAAGTAGCTCATCCGGCTTTATACAAGAAATACACCCTTCCAAGACCTAATGCGTTTAAACATAATTTCAACTATACCCATTCCTCCAGTTACAGCCTAAGCACCATCGACCCTGCACTTCATACCTCGGTGAAGGCACTTGGTGCGACAAGCTATTCGGCGGCGCAGCTTTCCGGCACGGTGAAACGTACCAAAAAAATGGAACAACTTCACCTTGATCATCTTAAACTGCTAAAAGAACTTAAGCTAAAAGAATACGAGCAAGAGCAATTGGAATATGAATTAAAAGCCTTGGTTGGCTTATATGACGGCATCGAAGGCATTTGCACTTGGAAACGATTTTATTCACCTCAATCTCCAGAATTCAATGAAGCTGAATTCAAAAAGGCTCATCCAAAACTGCATGCATCTTTTCTAACTACTCCTCCGAAGGAAGTATTTACAATGGATATAGAAAAATGTAGGCCGTACAAACCCAAATAGGTTTAGCTCAATTATGCGGCTACGAACCCTATGGACTGTCGATTTTTTTGATTGAGCGCCTGTAAAAAGTCATCCAATGCGTGATACAAGGTTCCGCATTTCATTCGAATGATGGCATTCAGCTCCCACTGTTTTCTAAATACCCCCAATTCTGCCGCCGTAAACGTAAAGTTTTCTGCTAAATGTTTTGCCTGAACTTCAGATAGCGCGGGAAACAAATGGCGCAATAACTCAAAGCGCACCTCGGCAATAGGGTCAAGAATTTCGATTTTAAGTAAAATTCTTCGACTAAATGCCGCATCAAATGAATTCGGTCGATTCGTTGTAATGAGCATAATACCTTCAAAAATCTCTAATTCTTGCAGTAGAATAGTTTGGATACTATTCTCTGTTTGGCTCATGTTTCCTCGGGATTCTGTACGTTGAGAAAATATGGCATCCCCTTCATTAAAAAACAAAATGGGAGCTTTCGTGGAATGTTTACAAATGTTGCGGTAATCATCAAACACTTGCTTAATCGCTTTTTCACTCTCCCCATAGTACATGTTTCGCTGCTGCGTTACATCGAAGACCAGCAAGTCCCGACCGGTTTGTAAGGCCAATTGACGAGCCAACTCCGTTTTCCCAGTACCTGGACCACCAGAGAGTAACGAAATAACACCTCCTGGATCTCCATGATTATGGGCTATTTTTACATATTTCCGGAGGTTCGTAGCGATTAAAATCTGCTCAAGCTGTTTCACCTTGGTTCGTGTTTCTGGATTGTAGAACAATTGTTTTTGATAAATCCCTTGATGAGCCACAACCTGTAACGCCGGGGATTGGGGCACAATTCGATGATTCTCGGCTTGCTTTGGATGTATTAATGTAGCCCATTGGACGTGCGCGCCAAGGCGAGAGACGCCATGTTCTCCACGAATGGGTTCAATCAGTTGTGCCTTATACAAGGCAAAGTCTGGCTCTTGAAGTTCTTTTTTTAATCTGGAAACTTCCAAGGCGTTTGTGCAGAACAGTTGGATAATCGTTCCAGTGTCCACTCGGTGCTGATCTACTTGGTGTAAAATCCCAATAAACAATGCCATTGCTTTGTGTTTTCGCGACATCTTGGAACGAAGAAAATATTGAATAAATGGCAGGTCGTTTAACTCCCGAATTTCTGCAGTAAATGTCAGCCAATCTTGTAATAAGATGCTTCGATTTCTAAAAGAAACTGCGCGTGCATAAATCATCATCAACACATGATCATGATCATTTGATGGGTATTTAGGAAGGGCCTTTTTATTGGAAGTTTTGAGGGCCGTTTCAGCCGAATGGCTCAAGTAGATATGGTCATAATAAGTAGAAAATGGCCCTTCACTGCCATACATGAAATAGCCATGTACGACCAAGGATTCAACCGTATTTGCCACGTGATCTTGTGTGAAATGTGGCTCAAGGTATTCGATAAGTTCCTCAATACACACGTGATTTTTTCTGCCACGCATAAAACAAAAGGCCGACAGAACGGCGGTACATTGCTCGTTGAGGCGTAAAAACGATTGAAAGGCTTGCAGCGAAGCCGCCAGTTCTTCGGGGTTGAACTTGCCAGCGGGACGTTTGGAGTTGCTGGCGAACTCGGATAACCAGTTGCGCATAGAAAAATGGAATTAAAATATTGGATTATACCTTCTACGAACTGGAAGGAGAAATATCACATTTCCACATTATCAACGGATGAAAAATGCGTATTTTCGTTCAAACGTTACCATATGCAGAATTTTATATATCCTTTGACCTGGGAAGAATTCGAATCTTTGCACCGGGAGGCCTGGCACAATGGCTGGACGTACGGACCTGCATTTCCTGAATTATATGAAGATTACTTGGTGAATTGGGTCTATTTTGTGGATTATGTGGATGTGCTAATCAACGTAAGAAACAACAGCCATAAGCGGCAATACGAACGAATAGATGCTGATATCGTGCATATTCCATTGGAAAATGGACAGGTGTTGTTGAGGCATGTTCCTGATGCTTATGAAGATGCATTTAAACTCCTATCAAATGTAGAAGCAAAAACAGGGGCATTAAAAATATTCATTGGTGAGGCACCCCCATTTTGGGCTGGAAATTCAACGAAAGAAAAACGAACATACTTTTATCATCCCGAACACACTTCTCCTTCCACATGGCTTAATGCGCCGTACAAATATTTTCGTTATCTCCAAAATCCTTGTGAATCATCTAAGGTAAGTAAAATAACTTTTCATGATAATGAACTTAATTTCATTAATAATCATGGCATAAAGAAAATTGAAAAACTAGAATTTCTTGCTTGTGAAGGAGTGGTTCTTTTGGATATTTTCCCTTTTCCGATTTGGCAAGCTACAAAAATAAGAGAAACTATAACCGCAGATTTCTCATCGCATTTAATCAATTACTTTAGTAAATTATATAAATCCTTAAAAGGATATATTAATTCAAAAATTGCAACAAAGTATAAGAATGTTGAATACAAATATGCTTTAGCGACCCCAATTTTGACCGGCTTACAAATTTTATATGGGAGCAAATCCAAAGAAGTATTTAGAAATATCGTTTACGGAGACTCCCCATTGGAAATCGTAAATCTTACATCTTCATCAACTGCAAGAACGATGTACGTCATCAAAACTTATTACAAGAAAAAGTTCAATAAAAAAAACGCCTTCGAAAGTTTTTTCTCTAAAATTGCTTTTAATAAAGGAACGACGGTCAATTTACTCCCTTTTCAAGAAAGTTGTCCAAATATGAATACTCCAATTCTAATGGATGAATCTGGAAATGTGAATTTCACGAAATTCTTCAATTCCAATGACAAATATCTGACAATAAAAATCAATTCAAAAGAAACAGAATCAAAAGATAACGATTAATCGAAGCAAATAATTTCCCCTAAAATCATTTTTTTCTCCCGAAACCGAATTCTATCTTTGTAAGGAATGGCCAAAACAAAGAATACCAGCGCCTTAATGGGGCAACGCCTGCGCATCCGCATTATTCATGAAATTATCCTACACGAGGCAGCTCCTACCCCTCAAAGCCTAAAAGCAAGGGATTATTTACTGCAGGCCGTCAATAAAAAACTCGAACTGCGAGGCCTTCCGGTAGTCAGCGTCAAAACCCTCGAAGCCGATATCCATGCCATTAACCAAGGAAATTTTCAAGAGGCTGATCTTTCCCTTCCCCCTCTTCCCGATGGCAAACGTTATGACCTACGCTATAATCACCTTGACAAACAATATACCTACCATCAAGGCCGCATACCTGACATTGCCTTTCTTGATTCCCAAGAAGAACATAGCCTGGCCTTTCTCAAAGGGATTTTAGCCCAATACAGTGATATTCCTGCCGTACAACGCCTCATGCAAGAAAGTCCAGCGTTTTTTAATCAAGACCTTGAAGCCGTTGATACGCGGCAGGCTTTTTTAGTACATGCCCCACAACATCAAAGCCTTGGACGCAAGAAAGCCATGATGGACCTTACAATCCGATTATTGGACCACATTAAGCAGCAAGAAGTCGTACAGTTCGCCTACGTGGAGAGTCAAAAATTAACACACTTTACGGGAACGGTTCCAAATAAAGCCGTTTTTCGCCTATACCCCCTGTGCTTGCGCCTACACGATGGTTTCTACCATCTGGTCGCAGTAAGTCAATTGCAGTCCAAAAGTAAAAAGCCCAACAAATACATCGTTCGTAATTTTCGCATCGACCAAATCGATGCCAGTACCCTCACCAAAGTCCGCGACCAAAAGTTGCCCCATACCTTTGAACGTTTTAATTCGGTAGAACAATGGGTAACCTACGACATTCAACGGAAACTCACGAAAGCCATTGGCGTGTGGAACATGCCTGACAGCGCCGTCGAGGAAGAAGTGTTAATTCGTTTCTACGGTTGGGCGGCCAACCATTTAATGGTTTTTCAAGTGCACCCTAGCCAAGAATTATTGGGCATCAACACCCAAGAAAATTACATTGATTTAAAATTCAGGTTTTACACCTACCCAAAATTCCGCGCCTTAGCCAAACCACACAGACAATTCCATCATGAAGGACTTGAAAATGGAGCTTGGTCTTCGAAACAATTCCCCTTTGTTGATTTGTTTGAGCGATTCCCAGAAGCAGGATATCTGCTGGGGAAATATGTGAATTTCATGCACATCTTGGCCTAATTTTAACGAATCCTTACTTGTCCTAATACTTTAGGACGCCCTCATGGTAATATTTGTTGGAGGTTTCGGAAAGACCGATTCCCATTCAACTAATATTTATTTATCATGATGGAAACCATCACCTTACGTCCGAGCCAAAAAGATTGGCGCATTGACCTCGATTTGAGCATGATTCCGCTCGGAATTTACCGTGTTCAACATTACAAACAAGGGCTTTTTGACCAGCTCAAGAAGCTAGAAAGTGTGCTTAGGGAATATAAAGGCATACATGCCCGGCTCATATATAGCGAACCCGAGCTAGATCCCTATTGGTACAAAATGGAGGTCTGTGTAAACCATGCAAGACTAAAGTTTCAAGCGTTCGTGTGCTATGAAATCGACGAACAACAACAATTTGTGGCAAAAATTCATTGCACCAACCGACCTTCTACTGAAGAATTCCCCATTGAAGGTGGCGTAGAATGGAAAACAATTGTTTTAAATGAGTCTGAAATAAAGGACCCTGCATATGTGGTCGCCAACATTAAAAATCATTTTATCTGCTTCGAGAGTTATCGCCAAATTGGACGCGATATCCTTTATGCGGTATTGGAGGAATAAAAAAAATACCCGGGTGTCGAAACTTATTTAAAAATCACAATAGAATTAGAAACATAAAAAAAACGAAAAATGAATATGCTTAATTTATTAAAAATCATGCGCGAATTAGTGCAAATCATGGAAAGCAAGGAAGTCTTGCAAGATTTCAAACAATGGTCATCTCTCGACCCAAACCTCTCTAAAGAGAAAGTGGCCCTTCAC
>JAIXRD010000016.1 GCA_027485365.1 Cryomorphaceae bacterium
CCGTTGGTTCAAGTAAAACCGGCTTATTGTTTTTAAAGTGGATGTTACCTTTTATATATCCACAGAGTCTCCGATATTGGTTTTCAGTAATTTTTAGTTTGATGATTGGTCGGTCAACGGGTATTTCATAATGATAATATGCATGAATCGCTGCGCCATTTAAGCCAAACGTGCCACGAAAGGCTGTGGATAAGGTTAAATCGCTAAAACTAGGTGTGGTTAGAAAAAATCGTTTATCACCCATTCCAATTCCAATCCAATGGAAGGTGGTGTCGTAAACTTTATTGTTTTCATATGGAAACAAGGCATCCCAATTTTGTATTTTGTGATGCACTGGGACGATAATGTCAGTATGTACACCCGATTGCATAAAGTAAATGCTGACAAGCTTTGGTTCTTCTGTTTTTTCTTTTTCTACAGGAATCAGGGCTAAGAATACGCAAAGAAGAAAGAAGGAAACTACAATTAATCCAACCAGCGAGGCGCTATATTTCAGAATTAAAAAAAGTGTTTTCTTTTTAATCACGCTGCAAACGATTTTTTAGGTAGGTGAAAAGCAAGGGGCTTACCGATATCAATACGATACCGATCGCCATTAAATCGACATGTTCCCTAATCCATGTTACCTCACCTAATAGATAACCGGCCAATAGCATTGATCCAATCCACAAGGCCCCACCGAGTAGGTCATAAATAACGAAGGTTCTGTACTTCATGCTTCCAACTCCTGCCGCAAAAGGAGCAAAGGTTCGGACGAAAGGAACAAAACGAGCCATGATAATCGCCTTTGTTCCATGCTTTTTAAAAAACAGGGAAGTTTTTTCTAGGTATTCTTTTTTAACTAAGGGTTTGCCTCGAAAGGAAAATGAGAATACATTCAATCCGATTTTTCTTCCTACCCAATAATTTATGTTGTCTCCCAGAATTGCTGCCAAAAACAATAAAGGAAGAAGAATCATGAGGTCGAGTTGTCCACTTTTACAAAATAACCCTGCCGTAAACAACAAGGAGTCTCCGGGTAAAAATGGAAAAGCAACTAACCCCGTTTCAATAAATATTACAAGGAAAAGAACGATATATATTGCGGTTCCAAATTCTTGTACAAACCATGTTATATCTAATGCAAAAAGATGCTGTAAAATTTCTATCATGTTAATCGAGTTTTAGCGAAGGGTCAACTTCTTTTTGCCACCCTTGTATGCCCTGTTCAATAATTATTACCTCCAAGAAACCGAGTTCGGTTTCAATTAAATTCCCTGCAGCTTGCGCTCTTTTTCCTGATTGGCATAACAATACCAACGGAGTGCTTCGATCTTTTTCTTGAAGAAATTCGATTAGGGATGCCATTGGGACATTGTTGAATCCGCAATTGACATGCTGATATTCATACGGTTCACGAATATCAAGGGCAAGAACGCTTCCTTTCTCAAGGAGTTCTTTACATCGACTAGCATTCCAATATTTCATTCGACAAAAATAGAATTATTGATTGAATGTAGCATGAATGGCTTCAAGCAATTCCATCTTGCACGCTTCAAAAGGTTTGTCCTCTGTATTTATTTTCAACCATGGGTTAATGGGCTCTTCATATGGCTGATGAATTCCCGTGAAATTCCCCTCGTTCTGTTTATTGCTATTTGAATATAGCTGCTTGACATCACGTTGTTTACAGCCTTCAATAGAGCAGTCCACATGTATTAAAAACAATCGATTGATTCCAATGACCTGCTTTATCATGGTTTGAATTTCATGGGTAGGTGAAATAAGGGCAGCCATAACATGGATTCCTTGTTCGTTTAGTATCCTGGCTATATTTGCAGCCCTTCGATTTTGTTCCATTCGGTCTTCCTCGGTGAATCCAAGGTCCCTCGAGATGGTACTTCTCAATTCATCCCCATCCAAAACAACTACCTTCTTTCCGGCTCGGCTTAATTCTTCAGTTAGCGCGTTAGAAAGTGTCGTCTTTCCCGCGCCTGATAATCCCGTAAACCAAAAGGTGTGTCCGTATTCCATCAGAATCAAAGGTAGGAACTTTTGTAAATTCTCCGCATGTGTAACACTTTGATTATCTTTGAAAAAAAATTAACTATGTTATTAAAAGATAAAGTTGTTATTATCACCGGAGCCTCAAGAGGCATCGGAAAGTCAATTGCACAAATGTGCGTTAATCACGGTGCAAAAGTGGCGTTTACTTACCTTTCTTCAGATGAAAAAGCACGTGCGCTAGAAGCAGAACTGACTTCGCAAGGTGGTGTGGCGGTTGGGTTTAAGTCCGACGCATCAAATTTTGACCAAGCCCATGAATTAGTTGATCAGGTGGTTGAGCAATTTGGAACGGTAGATGTCCTTGTAAATAATGCCGGAATCACACGCGATACACTGATGATGCGAATGACTGAGGAGCAATGGGATGAGGTAATCAATACGAATCTTAAATCCGCATTCAACTTAACCAAAGCGGTTATTAAACCCATGCTTAAAGCGCGTTCTGGATCGATTATTAACATGAGTTCTGTGGTTGGAGTAAAAGGTAATGCTGGACAAGCAAATTACGCGGCCTCTAAAGCTGGTTTAATCGGTTTTACAAAATCGATTGCTGCCGAATTAGGGTCTAGAAATATCCGCTGCAACGCCATCGCACCAGGTTTCATTGAAACAGAAATGACGGAAGTACTTGATCCGGCTGTGGTAGAACAATGGAGAAATGCCATTCCCTTAAAAAGAGGCGGGAAACCAGAAGATGTTGCGAACGCTACCGTTTTCTTGGCTTCAGACATGTCTGCATATATTACCGGTCAAACACTCCACGTTTGCGGGGGTATGTTAATGTAATCCAATGGTAATTAGACCAAGAAGAAACCGAAAACATGCGGCCATACGCGATATGGTGCAAGAGAACTTTTTATCCGTAGAACATTTGATTTATCCCATGTTTCTCACGGATGGAACAGGAGTCAAAGAGGAAATATCCTCGTTGCCAAGAAATTACCGATGGTCCTTGGATTTAATGTTAAAGGAAATTGAATCTTCGCTGTCCTTAGGTTTAAACAAATTCGTTTTATTTCCTGCGGTTTCGGATGAGTTGAAAGATAAAACAGCTACATACAGTTATGCGGCAGAGAATTTCTATTTGCATGCGATCCGTGCAATTAAAGAACGATTTCCAGAGGCAATTCTAATGAGTGACGTAGCCATGGACCCATACTCATCCGATGGTCACGATGGATTAGTTCAGGACGGGAAGATTTTGAACGACGAAACCTTGCCGATTTTAGCTAAAATGAGCATCGCTCAAGCGCAAGCAGGGATTGATATTATCGGTCCAAGCGATATGATGGATGGACGTGTAGGGTATATCCGTGAAGCCTTAGATTTAGAGGGGTATACCGATACAAGCATCATGGCATATTCCGCTAAGTACGCAAGTGCTTTCTATGGACCGTTCAGAGATGCATTAAATTCTGCGCCGAAATCAGGAGACAAAAAAACATACCAAATGAATCCCGCAAATAAACGGGAAGCTTTACTAGAAGCATCTTTGGATATGGAAGAAGGCGCTGATTTTATCATGGTTAAGCCGGCCTTGTCTTATTTGGACGTTATACACTTACTTAAAGAACATAGCACGGTTCCAATTACTGCGTATAATGTGAGTGGTGAATGCGCCATGGTATACGCAGCGGCAGAAAAAGGATGGATCAATTATGAGGCCATTGTCTCTGAAATTTTAATGAGTATGCGCAGGGCAGGAGCAGATGGAATTCTGACCTATTTCGCGAAAGATTTTGCAACCTTTACCCATAAATAATGACTCAATTTGTATTGAATAATCAATGGGTTTCTCTGGAAGAATTGGAACGTGTATTGAAAAATTCGACAGAAGTTGTCCTCGGTCCTCAGGCTAAGTTAGCCATCGAAACCGGTTTTTCTTTTTTACAAGCTAAGGTTAAGGAAGATGGCGCAATTTATTATGGAATAAATACTGGGTTTGGCTCGCTTTGTAATACCGTTATTTCAACGGAAGATTTGAATCAACTTCAAGTGAATTTAATCCGTTCTCATGCCTGCGGTGTTGGTGCTAAGGTTCCTACACACCTTGTAAAGCGGATGCTTTTACTTAAGGTAATTGCGCTTTCAAAAGGATTCTCCGGGGTACAACTTGCAACGGTTGAACGCCTTTTGTTCCTGTACAACAACAACTTGATTCCTGTGGTTTATGAGCAAGGAAGTCTTGGTGCTTCTGGTGATTTAGCACCCTTGGCCCATCTCTGTTTACCACTCATCGGAGAAGGCGAGGTTCAGGTAAACGGCGAGCGCATACCAGGAAATAAACTCCATGCTAATTATGGTCTTGAGCCAATAACGCTCCAAGCGAAGGAAGGCTTAGCCTTGTTGAATGGAACACAATTTATGAATGCCTATGGGACCTATGCGGTCAGTACGGGACATACCTTACTAAAGGAAGGGCTTAAGATTGCAGCCTTGTCTTTAGAAGCCTATGACGGCAGACAGGAACCATTTCAAGCTAATGTCAATGAACTACGGAAGCAACATGGACAGATTGAGGTAGCTACGACAATGCGCGGGTTATTGAATAACTCAGCACGCATAAAAAATCATGTACAAGACCCTTATTCATTTAGGTGTATTCCTCAGGTTCATGGGGCATCCTTGGATACCTTGAATTTTGTTAAAACGACCTTTGAGAATGAATTGAATGCCGTGACAGACAATCCTACCTTGTTCCCTGACGAGGATCAAATTGTTTCGGCAGGTAATTTTCACGGACAACCCTTGGCCTTGGCTATGGATTTTCTAGCCATCGCTCTTGCTGAATTGGGCTCAATTTCGGAACGTAGAATCTACAAGTTGATTTCAGGTACGCGCGATTTACCGCCGTTTTTGGTGAAGCACGCCGGCTTGAATTCTGGGTTTATGATCGTTCAATATGCCGCTGCTTCCATTGTGAGTCAAAACAAACAGTTATGCACTCCGGCTAGTGTGGATACGATTGATTCCAGTAATGGACAAGAAGATCATGTGAGTATGGGGGCAAATGCCGCTACTAAACTATTCCGCGTGCTTGATAATGTGATTTCTGTAGCAGCCATGGAGTGGTTGACGGCAGCGCAAGCCTATGGATTCAGGGAAGGTTGGGAATTAACGAATGAGGTCGATTCCTTGTACAAGCAACTTCGGTCTGAAATTTCCTTTATGGCAACCGACCGCTACCTGCATGAGGATATCATCTGTGCGCGCACCTTACTTGTTAAGCGTCTTAACTAGAAATTCTTATCGTTTTACAAACGTTTTTTTCAGTTGCTTTCCGTCCGTTTCGATGAGCATCAAATAGGATCCAGCCATAAGTGATTTAAGCGAAATGGCTTGATTGTTAGCTGCAGTTCCCTTTTGTTGGATTTTTCCGAACATGTCATAAATGATAAAGCTTGCAGGACTAACTAACTCTTGTATCCGAATTTCATCTGAGCTTGGATTAGGGTAGAGTGTAATTCCTTGTTCAGCAATCAATGAAGTAAGATCAAGTAATTCATTCATTACGATGGTTCCGTTTTGATTTACAATCCAATTGCTCGGATCAATTACAATGGAATTGTTGATTGTACCGATTCCCGTAATTTGGAAGGTGTTTGCGTTTGAATTGATATCAAAACGAATCGTGGTGTCTGTATTGCCTGGGCGGGTGAACTTCAAATCAATAGGATTGGTAAAGGTAGGGGTAACATTAGGCATTGAGCTTGTGTGAGAAATCTTAACAAGCGCATCTGAACCAACTTGTTTCCATTCAACGGAATACGTAGGGAATCCCTCACCGAAATACCATTGATCAAAAAATGGGGTATAGTCAATACCTGAGGCCTGTGCAAAGGCATCTCGCACATCAATTCCGAAGGCTGTTGAATAGGCTTTACTCGTTAGGAAGTTTTGAAGGGTTTCAAAAAACAAACTGTCATTGTTCATCAAGTAGCGCATGCTATGAACAATGGCTGCCCCTTTATCGTAGGTTAATCGCACACTAAAGATTCTGTTTTCATTTAAACTGTCCAGCACCCACACACTTCCGCCAGCTTGAGACATCACGTTGGTATGCACGTCGGCCATGTTTTGAACTTCTTGTCCAGGGTATAGATTTTCCAACATCAATTGTTCGCTATACGAGGCAAAGCCTTCGTTTACCCAAATGTCGCACCATGAAGCGCAGGTTACGTAATCTCCCCACCACTGATGGCCAAGTTCGTGGGCGGTTAGCGCAGGGTTGAAAAAACCTTGGGTAGTCATGGTTTGATGTTCCATTCCTCCGGAAAATGGAGCCATACAATGGCCATATTTTTCATTTTCAAACGGATATGGTCCATATAACTCATAGAATAATTCCATAAAATCTACAGTTTCATCAATGTCAGCCTGAAAATTCGGAAGGGTTTGAGGGTTATTATAGATATAGTTTTGAATTAGAATAGGGGCAGGGGCACCAACCGGATTGGCTAATACATTATACTCTACATATTCGGCTACCGCTACAGAAATTAAATAGTAATCAATTGAATACCGATGCTTCCATTCATAACGACTGGTTCCGTTGCCTAAATTAACAACTTGCATTAGTTTTCCATTCGATCCTGCTTTACACGCATTTGGAACCGTGATGTTCACGTCGCATGAATCCGCTTTATCCGTCAAACTTTGCTTACAAGGCCACCATTCGTATGCGCAAAAGGGCTCTGATAAGGACCAAACTACTTCATTTCCCCACGAAGGCGAGGTTGCATTAGACATGCCGCTACCTCCTAAGGGATTCGTTTGTGCAGTAGGAGGAGTTCCACTGTAATCTGTTCTCACCGTGAATACCGTGCCTGGAGCAAAGTTAACTCCAATCTTTACCGCTGAATTGGATCTAACAAACGGTACATTTACCCCATTTAAACTTACCGAAGAAATGGTAAGGGTTGAAAATAATTCATATAGAATGGTGTCCATGGGAACTAAAGCGGTTGCCTTCATTTCTGCATAACCTGAAAGTGCCGTTGTGGTATTGGTCATGTTTAG
>JAIXRD010000274.1 GCA_027485365.1 Cryomorphaceae bacterium
CGGCGTTACTTGAGCTCTTTGAAACGCATAAACCAGACATTGTCTTTCATGCAGCAGCGTATAAACATGTTCCCCTGATGGAAGAAAATCCTCAAGAGGCAATCACTACCAACATTAAAGGAACTAAAAATCTTACTGAATGTGCAATACAATTTCAAATTGAGAAATTTATATTTGTTTCAACCGACAAAGCAGTGAACCCCACAAACATCATGGGCGCAAGTAAACGAATTGCCGAAATGATAGTTCAACAAACCAATGATCGTGGAATTACCAAATTTATTACCACCCGGTTTGGAAATGTATTGGGGTCAAACGGCTCAGTTATCCCACTATTTCAGCGGCAGATCGAAGAGGGAGGCCCTATTAAAGTAACCGACGAACGGATTACCAGATATTTCATGACTATTCCTGAAGCTTGCCAATTGGTATTAGAAGCATTTTCTATGGGAAATGGTGGGGAAATCTTTGTATTCGACATGGGGGAATCGGTACGAATCATTGACCTTGCCACAAAAATGATCCTCTTGAATGGTCTTGAGCCAAATAAAGATATTGAGATTAAAATAACAGGATTACGCCCCGGAGAGAAACTATATGAAGAATTATTGGCCGATAATGAAACCACATTACCAACCCACCATCCGAAGATTTTAATAGCAAAAACAAGAGCAATCTCGTCAACGTTTGAACAACAAGTTAGCTTGCTATTAGAACAACCAAACAACATTATGCAACGGGTGGCCACTATGAAGGAAATAGTGCCTGAATTCAAAAGTAATAATTCTCAATTCCAACAACTTGATAGAAATTAGTCCCTTCGAAGTGCAAGTGAGATTTGCTGACATTGATCTCTTGGGCCATGTAAACAATGTATCTTATTTCAGTTATTTCGAAATGGCTAGGATTCATTATTTTCACCCACTCCTCGGAACAGCATGGGATTGGATGGAAAAAGGTGTTGTATTAGTAACCAACGAAGCCACCTATTTAAGCTCCATTCGCTTACATGACCGCCCTAAAATAACAGTTTCTGTAACCGAAATAGGTACTAAGAGTTTTACCTTAGCCTATCAGGTATTTGTAGGTAAGACCTTATGCGCGACAGGATCAAGTAAATTGGTTTGTTTTAACAGCATCAGGCAGCAAACGATTGAAATACCACAACAAATGAAGGATGCGTTAACCTTGTTGAAATCATGAAAAATCACTTAACACTTCTCCTTATTGTACTTTTTGGTGCAGCGAATAGCCAAGTAAAAAGTCCTTGCGGTAATGTAAAAAAGAAAGCTGAACCCAAGAAATATTTAAACCTTTACGATCAAGTATCTTTTGATGAAGAAATTAATACCTATGTCCTAACCAAAGATTGGTATACTCCTTTTAATGGTACTGGTCAAACATGGAACCGGGGTGGATTCGTATTAACTGAAATTACGTGCATTAATGGTAAAAGAGATGGGTCAGATACTTCCTACTATAGTTCTGGATGCATAAAAGCCATTGAAAAGCATATTATTGGGATTAAAAATGGCCCTCAACAATTCTTCTATGATTCTACTGGACAGTTAAACAAAGAGGAAACCTATCTCAATGGAAAACTCAATGGTATCTCAAAAGAATTTAATCGAAATGGTGATACCGTCCTGTTTATGAATTTCCGAAATGATATTAGAGAGGGCATTCAACGTGAATACTATCCCGACGGAAAACGATCCAAGATTTTAACCTATAAAAATGGTGTATTAGACGGGACGCACATCACCTTTAACGCGGAAGGAAAAGTAGAAGTGAGTTTAAGTTACAAGGAAGGCAAGAAAAACGGTAAGCAAACGTATTTCTACAGCAATGGTAAAGAGGCTGGAATAGAGATGTGGACCATGGATCAAAAAGATGGAGATTTTATTACCTACAATGAATCGGGGTTAATTCTTGCCAAAAGTACCTTCAAAAAAGACCTTGCGGTTGGAGAACACTTGGTGAACGATGAAAAGGGTAAAACGATTCACCAAACCATTTATGATAAGAAAGGAGTTAAACAATATGAGATGGAAATCGATGAATACGGCGATAAAAAAGTACTGTTTGATATCAATAAAACAGAAAAATCAAGCGGTATAACTGAAGACGATGACCCCAATGACATTTCTCCTAAAACCGAAAAGAAAAATAAACGGAAGAAAAAGAAGGAACGGAGAAAAAAGGACAAAGCTTAAATGAGTCCGGTGATTACCGCACTTCCCAAGAGAAAAAGACAAATTGACACCATGGTTTGAATAAACCCGAAGGTTACTTTCTTTAATAAACGCGTTCCGATAAGAACTCCAGCTGCGGCAGCAATAACCGTCAAAACAAGTTGTGGTATATCAATAGTTCCCCAATTTAAGCTCACCAAATAAATGGAATTTCTTGAGACATCTGTCATCAAGCCAATAAAGGCGGCTGTTGATACAAACGCACTCACTTCCCCTACTCGATTCATTAAGAATACACTTCGTAAGGCACCTTGATGACCACTTAAGCCCCCCATAAAACCAGAAAGAGCGCCACCAAGCCACAAGGGCAGCGCACTGGACTTTCCTTTTAGTGTTAATTCGAGTATACTAAAAGACATCATAAAGAAACCAATAATAAACGTCAATAGGCTAACCGGTCGTGTTAATAGCGTTTCCGTTAAATCAAAGAGAATCAAGGTTTTGTTGCTTAACATGGTTAAAAAAACAGAACCAATTACCGCCGCAAGTAATGAAGGAAGACCAAAAACTAACACAATCTTCCAATTTACTGAGCGATTTAATGCGGATTTCAAAGCCGAATTCACAAAATGGACAAAACCTGTTAAGGCAATTGCTAATTCAGGTGGATAATACCATATCATCGCCGCCATAAGCAAGGTACCCAAACCAAAACCCGAAAAAAATGTGAGAATGGATGCGAGAAAGGCCACCAAAGGAATTATCCAAAACATTACTTTTACATTTTAATCCAAAGATACATCGAATGATTGATTTAAGAAGTGATACCGTGACAAAGCCCACCCAAGCTATGCGCGAATACATGGCATCAGCCCCCGTTGGAGACGATGTATTTAACGAAGACCCAAGTGTAATTGAGCTCGAACAATATTCCGCAAAATTATTTAACAAGGAAGCAGCTTTATTTTGTTCGTCTGGAACGCAAACGAATCAAATTGCCATCATGGTACACACTACCCCAGGAGGAGAAGTGATTTGTCATGAAGAAAGCCACATTTATAAATATGAAGGTGGCGGTATTGCTCGAAATAGTCAATGTTCAATGAAATTACTTCGTGGAAATCTTGGAAAAATAAACGCCTTGGATTTACCAAATGCATTAAATAACCCACAGGATATTCATCTTCCCTTAACTCAACTCGTTTCCCTTGAAGACACGTCAAACCGAGGCGGAGGGTCAGTGTATGATTACCAAGAAATCCAACGTATAGCTGACTTTTGTCAAACAAATAAACTTCCGCTTCACTTGGATGGCGCCAGATTATTCAATGCGCTGGCCGTAAATCAAATGGATCCAGGGACCTATGCTCAAGTTTTTGATAGCATCTCCATTTGTTTATCGAAAGGACTCGGTGCGCCAATTGGTTCACTACTCATAGGCACAACAGAATTCATTTATAAAGCGAGACGCATTCGAAAAGTACTAGGCGGTGGCATGAGGCAAGCAGGAATTATAGCGGCTGGAGGCATGTATGCCTTAACGCACCATGTTGAACGATTGACTATAGACCACTTGCATGCTAAACAGCTAGCAGACGCTCTAACTCAACTAGATTGGGTTAAAGATATTTTTCCTGTTGAAACGAATATCGTCGTGGTTGTCTTAAGCGAACCTACACGTCGAGATGAAATTATACATACCCTGAAAGATCAAGGGATACTTTGTATTGCCTTTGGACCCGGAATGATTCGCTTCGTTACACATTTAGACCTTGATTCCAAAGCCATCGAAAAGTGCATCGAAGGCTTAAAAAAGGTGTGATTTAATGTAACCTTTACGAGGGTTTGTACTTAAAAGGAATGGTTTAACTATGCCTATGATTAAAACAATACCCTTCCTTTTGATTCTAGCCTTATCCTTTTCCTGTTTCGGACAAACTGATCCTTGCATTACTACGGATAAGAAATTGATTAAAGCCTTGCAGCCTTTGCGTGATGAGCAAGATATGAGCAAAGCCAATCAATTATTTCAAGAACTTAATGCCAAATACCCAACAAACGCTGAAATCTCTTTTATCATGGCTCAAAAAGCCTACGCACAGGCTGGTAAATTGAGTAAGGACTCGAAAAAAGCAACAGAGGCAGCAACCTATGAGGCTCAAGCTTTCATACTTTATTCGTCTGCCTACAAAAAATGTCCAACATTTCACGAAGAAATACTCTATAACCTTGCGTCCATGTTGGTAGCAAAAGGTGAAACCGAAAAAGCGATCCCTTACCTTAATGAATTACTCGCCTTTCCCGAAGATGATTTTACTAAGCTTTCGCCAGACCACGCAGAGAAAAAGAAAACTGCAAGTGCCTTTGTAGAAAAATACCAACGATCAAGGATTTTCATTGACAATCCGGTACCCTTTGAACCCGTTTTAATAGAACAAGTGAGCTCGGAATTGGATGAATACTTCCCGATGATTTCTCCCGACAATGATTTAATGTTTTTTACGCGAAAAATTAATCGTAAAAACCTAGGCGATATCTCCGATAATATTGTGGAAGAATTCACAGTCTCCGAGCGCCTTACTCCTACCGAAAATGTGTTCAATTACGGTTCGCCAGTTCCTGCTCCGTTTAACGATGGTTCATTTTTTAATTATGGTACCGCATCCTTGTCGGCTGACAATAAAGAAATGGTTATCTGTGCATGTAAAAAAGAACTTGTTTATAATCAATCGTACCTAAACTGTGACCTATTTACGACCACTTACAAAAGAACGGGTAAAGGCGGCAATGACTTTCAATGGACGCCCCTTGTAAATATGGGAGCGGGAATTAATACGAAAGACGGTTGGGAAGCACAACCCTCCCTCTCCCCGGATGGGAAAACATTGTTCTACGCAACCTTAAGAAAAGGATCTAGAAACAACGACATTTACGTTGCCATAAAACAAGATGATGGAACGTGGTCGGAAGGAAAGCCATTCAACGAAATCAATACCGCTGGGAAAGATAAAAGTCCGTTCTTTCATCAAGACGGTGAAACCTTGTATTTTGTCTCCGAATCGAGCGAAGAACGACCTGGTGTTGGTGGCTTGGATATTTTCTACATTAGAAAAACCGATCAAGGATGGAGTAAACCTGAAAACATAGGGTACCCAATTAATACGTCAGGTGAAGAATTAGGAATATTTGTTTCAGCGAAAGGGGATGTTGCATATTACTCCAGTTATCAAAAAGGAAACTGGAATATTTATGGATTCGACCTTTACCTCAAAGCCCAACCGAAATCCGTCGTAATCTTGAAAGGACAACTCACCGACGATAAAAATCAACCAGTGGTTGATGGGAAAATTGAAATTGCTTATGGAAGTAATGGAGAAAAAATGGTGCTTGACGTAAATCAGGAAGATGGGAAGTATGCCGCGGTTGTAAAAGTAAACTCGAGTGAACCGATTACGGTTACACTAAAAAAGGAAGGAACCGCTTTCAACTCCTCCGTAATTACCAAAGAACAAATGACAACGAATAGTCTTACCGTGAATATGACTTCAGAAGCATTAAAGGCAGGGAAAACCTATAACATCAAAGATATTTTATATGGGACCGATTCGTATGAATTAACGAACACTACGAAATTAATTTTAAAACGATTTGCTGAATATTTAACAGAAAACTCCTCGCTTAAAATCGCGATCCAAGGACATACAGACGATCTTGGCGATGACAATAAGAACCTGGCGCTCTCGGAATCTAGAGCAAAAGCGGTAATGGATTATCTAATTGAAGAAGGCGTTGCAAAAGAACGTTTATCGAGTAAAGGATTCGGAGAAAAACAACCGAAGTTCCCAAACAACAGTGATGCGAATCGCGCAAAAAATAGAAGAACAGAATTCCTTCTGTTGAGTGAATAAAAAAAGGGCCTTTCGGCCCTTTGAATAATGTATGCTTTGTTATGCTTCTTTCGTGAATTTCTTTTTCTCACGAATTCTAGCAGACTTACCAGTACGTTCTCTGAAGTAGAAAATTCGTGCGCGACGAACATCTCCTCGTTTGATAATTGAAATGCCTTCAATGAATGGTGAATTGATTGGGAAAATACGCTCAACACCCACGTTACCAGACATTTTACGAACAGTAAATGTTTCTGTTGCACCTGCACCTCTTCGTTGCAAAACAACGCCTTGAAACTGCTGAGTACGCTCTTTGTTCCCTTCCTTAATTTTGTAGCTTACTGAAACTGTATCTCCAGAATTGAATGAAGGAAGTTCATTCAACGTAATTACTTCTTTTTGAATTTCACTGATTAAGTTCATGATTCTTATATTAAATTCACCACTTTGGGGGTGCAATATTACGATTTTTTTTTAAATATCACTAAACGCTGTATTAATTAATTAGATAAATCACTAGAATTAATAATGCAATGATTCCATAAATGATGTATAAGCTTCGCATCTCAACATCCAAGATGGCTTGCACTTCGGCGCGTTTCTTAGGCTTTTTAGGCTCTGATTGGATTTCAATTTGAGGTTTTTTAAGCGGTTCTTTTGGTTTAGGATTTTCAAAAACCCGGTATTTCTTCCAGTTGAATTTTACCTTCCCTCCTAGCACAACTTCATCGGCATCATTTAATTGAGTAAATCCCTTAAGAACCTCTCCATTTACCTTTGTTCCTTGTGGAGAACCTAAATCGGTAATAAACACATTGCCTTCAGAATCGGCAAACAATTCCAAATGTTCCGAAGCAATTTGATCATGTTCTAAAATTACATGATTGCTTTTTGACCGACCAATACGAATGTGTGTGTTCTTAGACATTGCCCTTTGTGATTTAACAAAAATAATGAAAATGGTTGATAAAAAGGCGAATTATGATAGAATTCGAACTTGCAGAAGCATAGGTGAATCACTATTTTTGTGGTATGGCAAAAACCATTGCAATTGCAAACCAAAAAGGAGGCGTAGGAAAAACGACCACATCCATAAATCTGGGCGGATGCTTAGGTGTTTTAGAATATAAAACATTACTTATCGATGCGGACCCTCAAGCCAATTCGACTTCTGGATTAGGGTTCGACCCAAAGAATGTGAACAACATTTATGATTGTTTGGTTAATGGGGTTCCAACAGCATCACTCATTTTAGAGACAAATACCCCGAATCTATATTTGTTGCCCTCTCACATCGATTTAGTAGGTGCTGAATTAGAGATGATTAATCTTGAAGACCGAGAATACCTGCTCAAAAAAGCACTGGAAGAAGTGATCGATTCGTATGACGTAATTCTGATTGACTGCTCACCTTCCCTTGGATTAATCACCGTTAACTCCTTAGTAGCGGCTGATTCTGTATTAATTCCGGTCCAATGCGAATATTTCGCATTGGAAGGATTGAGCAAATTAATCAATACCATAAAAATCGTTCAGGGACGCTTGAATCCAAACTTAGAAATTGAAGGAATGCTGCTGACCATGTACGATACCAGATTGCGACTTGCGAATCAAGTAGTAGACGAAGTTAAAACGCATTTTCAAAGCTTAGTCTTTGATACCATCATTCATAGAAATACTACCTTATCTGAATCATCAAGTCATGGAATTCCTGTGATTATGCATGATGCTGCTTCCAAAGGCGCAGTTAATTACCTGAATTTAGCGAGAGAAATACTTCAGAAAAACAACCTCACCAAAATGGGTAATTCAGATAAACAAATCGATTTTGACTCAGAAAATGACTTCTAACAATAAAAAAGGCTTACCTCTTGGCCGTGGATTAGGTGCCTTACTTTCTACCAATGAACCAGGAATTGGTGGGACAACCATGGTTGAAATTGCATGTATTGAGGCTAACCCCTTCAATCCCCGCACGCATTTTGAATCCGAGGCATTGGAAGAATTAGCGGCTTCCATTAAAGCCTTGGGAATTATTCAGCCCTTAACCTTGCGGCAAATTAGTCCGAACAGATATCAACTTATTTCGGGTGAACGAAGGCTTCGCGCATCTCAAATCGCAGGATTAACTGCCGTTCCAGCATACATCCGCGTAGCAAATGATCAGTCGATGCTGGAAATGGCCTTGGTTGAAAATATACAACGAGAGAATTTAAATGCGATAGAAATCGGTTTATCCTACCATCGATTAATTGAAGAATGCAAGTATACCCAATCTGAATTGGGTCAGAAAATTTCTAAATCGCGCTCTGACATAGCAAATCACCTGAGGTTACTAAAGCTTCCTGCAGCAATACAAGCAGCCGTGCGAGACAATGAATTGACTATGGGACATGCCCGTGCCTTGCTCAGCATATCCAATGAATCGGAACAGTTAAAAGCATTCGAGGCCATTAAACTAAATCAATTGAGTGTACGAGATGTGGAACAATGGGGAAAACCAAGCAGCATTAAACCCAAATCACCTACCTCTAAATCAAGCCCAAAATCAGCCGTAGTTCGATCCATTGAGAACCAACTCAAAGCGAAACTTGGATTAAAGGTACAAGTGAACCAGGATGCGCAAGGAAAAGGGAAAATCACCCTTTCATTCAACTCCATGGAACAGTTGAACATGATCTTAGAAACCCTAGGAAATTCATGAAATTGCTCCTGAGCTTTATCGTGTTGTCAATGCATCTAGTATTGATCAAAGGTCAAAAGCAACTAAACGACAGTGTGATTCCTTACAAAAACGCTGCATTATTGTCTGCATGTATTCCTGGCGGGGGACAAGTATACAACAGCATTCATACAAGCGGAAGAAAAAATGCATATTGGAAGGTACCCCTTATTGCTGCTGGAATTGGTGGAACAACCTACCTTTTAATTCAAAATCAACGGTTGGTTCAAAGCATTAAAACGGAATACAACCA
>JAIXRD010000355.1 GCA_027485365.1 Cryomorphaceae bacterium
GATAAGGTGTTAGGCAACACGTTCTTAAATAGGTCATCATACCCTTTTTCAATCACTGCTTGATCTTCTTTATTAAGAAAGTACTGCACTTGAAATCCCCAATTCTTCCACGCAACATCCACCTCATTATTACCATTAATGTAAACTACCGAAGGATGCATCGCAATGCGAGGAAGTTGATAATCAAACTCTTTTTTTACATTGGTTAAAAAAACAGAATCCCCAGGATACATGGCACAGGCAAACATCGCGTCATGCCATACCATGAGACCTAACCTATCGCATTCGTTCAAGAAGTCCTCTGTGGCATAGTCACCTCCTCCCCAAATACGCACCATATTAAAGTTGCTATTAACCATCAGCCTCACCCACTCCTGCCATTCTTTCGTTAATGTTTGTCCACCAAACATGGATGGAGGGATCATGTCGCCCCCTTTCATGAATATTGGCTTCCCATTGATCTCAAACGCAAAGGAAGTACCCCATTTATCTTTCTCTTGAAGTAGTTTCACAGTTCGGACACCAAAAGAATATGGAAATCGTTGAATTTCTTCCCCAAATGAATTGGTTAAAATCAGGGTATCTGTGTATAAATATGAAGGCCCGGAACCCCTTGGCCACCATAGATTAGGATTCGGAATATCAAAGGGGATTCGTTGAATGCTACTTGTATCACAAAATTCAGAAAACCCAAACCTACTTGAACGAATACTACTTCCAAGCGGTATATTTTCTTTAACAACAACGAGCTGCATCTGAGCTGTTTCTCCGAGCAATATTGTATTTACAACAGCTGATTTAACTGCTTGATTTTCTTTCACTCTAACACAAACGGGAGACGGAAACCCAAGGGTATTTATACGCGGAGCCCAATCCCAACCAAATTGATATTGTGGTTTACGGGTTAAAGGTGCGGCTTTGATTTTGGCATTATCGTTAGGCGCCGGGTAGTGAAAGCATTGATCCTCGTAGGTCGATTTGTGGTATAATACAGGCGGAGTAAACACCGCTTCAATTTCGTTGTATCCCAGAATTAGCTTATCTCGAATTTCGACCTGATGCGGGTGAAAATAATTCTCAGCTTTAAGAATTGGTTGCTTGTTTATAGAAATAGAGGCATAGGTATCAATGCATGGGAAATCTAACTCAACTTCAGCGGCATTAAATAAGGATTCCGTAAGAAAGAAACGGCTTCGAAAATGCCATTGATGCTCCTCAACCCATTGATATAACTTCTCGTTTTCCCCATAAAAAGGATCTGGCAAAATCCCTTGTTGAAATAAGGCTTCTTGAACACTTCCTCGCTCCCCAAGCGGAAACCATTCTTTTGATAAGGGATGTTGAATTTCCCATGAGAGTTCCAGTGACTTCTGGGAACAAACGTTAATTGCAATAAAACAAATGAATAAAAGAAACCCTATTCTTACCATTTACGGTCATATTCAGTGTCTACCATTTCATCTCGGGTATTCGTTTTCATCGCAAAATTAAAGCCATTATACACAGAAAATCCTCCCACATTTCCCTTATTGTCGATTGCAATGAACCCACATTGCAAGCCGGTTAGGTCTTTGTTTTTACGAATAATGCGCAATACTACCTCGCGACAAGCTTCTGACGGTTTCATGCCAGTCCGCATGAGTTCAACTACGATAGCACTTCCAGCAACCCGTATGATGGCCTCACCTAATCCTGTTGCAGTCGCCGCACCAACCTCATTGTCTACGAAGAGCCCAGCACCAATAATTGGAGAATCACCTAACCTACCCGGCATCTTGTATGCCCAACCGCTGGTCGTACATGTTCCACCAAAGTTCCCATTCGCATCCCTGGCAATTAAACCAATGGTATCATGGTTTTCGTGATTTATTTTTGGTCGTTTGAATAGGTCTTTATTCTCTTTCTTCCATGCTAGGTAATCTTTTTTCACCTCAGGGATTGGTGTTTTAATGGTATCAAATCCGTGATCCAAGGCAAATTGTTTGGCTCCGGCCCCGACCAACATAGCATGCGGTGTCTTCTCCATCACGGCTTTTGCTACTGCCGAGGGATGAGCAATTCCCTCTAAAAACCCAACCGATCCACTTCTGCCATCACCGTCCATGCAGCATGCATCCAAGGTAACATGACCCGTACGATCCGGCCTGCCTCCTACACCAACACTTCGGTTCGAAAGGTCTGACTCGGTGTGCATTGCACCCGCAACGGTTGCATCTAATGCGCTCCCTCCTTGCTCAAGCACCTTCCATCCTGCCTGATTTGCCTCTAAGCCGTGAATCCAAGTGGAAATGATTAGTGGGCCTTCAATCCGTTCTTCAAACATAAACGAAGGAAGCATTGCTCCTTTCACGGGTTCAATCATACCCGCAGCCACCAACAAGGATCCGGCTTGAATAAATTTCCTACGATCCATAGCTTATCGTTTTTTTTTTTTTTTTTCTTCACCAAGCCAATCCTGAAAAACCTTCGCATTTCTTAGGTGCTCTGCGCCGCTTACTGCAAAATTGTGTCGACCCGAATAATCAGGTTTTGCACACATGTATAGGTAATTAACTCTTGGCGCATTTAAAACAGCATCTAATACGGCAGTAGAAGGCAAGTTGATTGGTCCGGGCGGTAAGCCTTTTACGAGGTACGTATTGTACGGACAAACAATATTTCGGTGAACGGCTAACAAGCGCTGCACCCCTTCCAATTTATCACCCCAACAAAATTTAAAGGTTGGATCAGATTGCAATTTCATTCCGGTTCGAACACGATTTAAATACAATCCAGCAATTGTAGGCCATTCATCGGAATTAACTGATTGTTCGGCATAAACGATGCTTGCTAAGGTCGTTACTTCACTTGGAGAATTCAAACCGACTGCTTTCATTTTTGCTTTTCTTGCAGCGGTCCAAAACAATTTGAATTCATCGGCCATGCGTTGGGTAAACGCTTTCTCATCCGTGTCGTAATAAAGCTTGTAGGTATTCGGAATAAACAGGGCTGGCAATTGTTCAACCGTAAACCCATACTTCGTCAAGGTGGAACCTGAAAGCAAATAGGAAATCAATTTCGAACTATCCAGTGCAAGGCATGCGGATACTTTTCCTGCCATTTGATAAATGGTTTTACAATTATTGAAGGTCACAGGAACCTCAATTTCAGCGTTCCCATTTCCGGCTGAATTTATGGTAAATCCATTGAGTAAGGTCCGAAATGAGGTATGAGGTTGAATTTCATACATCCCCAAAGCTATTCGGTTTTTATTTAAATTCTTGTAGGAGGCTACTTTTAAAAAAGCATCTTTATCCGTAATTAAGCCTTCTTTTTCCAGTTGGGATGCCAAAACTTCAGGCGAGGTAGGTGAACTAATTAGAAATGCAATATTTTCTGAATTCTTGGTGGTAGACATACCAGACCAAAGCACAAGCAGTTTAGGTAGAAGCACCAAGAAAACAATGAGTAGAAGGCTAGCTGCAACCGTTAAATAGATTCCTCTTTTTGATTTTTTAAACATAATTGAAACGCAATTTCATCTGTTAATTTTCCATTGTAAATATACCACTCCTTCCGAATTCCTACTTCCCGAAATCCTAACTTTCGAAAGAGGTTAATACTCGGGACATTGTCCGATTGCACAAAACATTGCAAGTTTCGCAATTCTAATTCATCACGACAATAGGTAATACAAAGCGAAAGTGCTTCACTAGCAATACCTTGACCACGGTCGACATCATCTGCAATTAAAATTCCTATGGTGGCAAATCCATGCTTAAAATTCACATCGAATAAATCAATGGTACCGACAGGTTTACCCGATTCCTTGCGGTCAATCATTAAACGTACCTGTCCTGAATTTCTCAGGTTAGAAAACTGTTCAATGAGCTGATGTATGTTGTGCATGGAGAACGGAACTTCCGTATGACTTACCCGCCAATTCAAGCGATTATTTTCCCAAATAAATAAGGTAGATGCATCGTTGGGCTCTACTGCTCTCAGGGAAACCGTTAAACCATTCA
>JAIXRD010000044.1 GCA_027485365.1 Cryomorphaceae bacterium
GATGGTTCTCACGAGTACTCCGTTGTGAAGTCAGACATTAACGCTGCCGCTAAAGGATTGGTTTCGGGCGGAATCCTAGTGCTTGATGACTCCTCACTATTTACCGACTTTAAGCTTTCTACGAATGAAGCTTTCCGTGGGCATCCAGGGCCGTCAAGAGTTTTTGAAGAAATTGATTCATCCAGTTTTCAATTTCTGTTTGGTGTAGGGCACAACAACATCTTAAGAAAGATAGATTAGTAATGATTGCATTTGTCATCAACTTGGATTCTAGAAAGGATCGTTGGGATAGCGTCCTTAGCCAGAGAGATTTGCTATCAATGCCACTGAACCGAATATCGGCAGTAACAACAGAGCAATTGAGTGACAGGGACGTTCAATATGCTGCGCCTGGTGTGGCTGCCACGTGGCTATCTCACAAGAAAGCTGCGCGCGAATTTCTTGCAACAGATCACCAATACGCATTGATTCTTGAAGATGATTTTCAATTAGTTAAGCCACTAGAATTTCCAACAATCGAATGGTTGAGTAACAACAATGTGGACTTTCTGCAAATTGGTTTCCTTCACGTAACGAAATGGGAGTCGATCGATATTGCCTTTATCAATTTTAGGGATTTGGCGCTGAGATTTTTGAGGTTCGTGGCTCGCTTCTCCCGTTTCATTAACAGACGATTTTCACCTAAGCTATTGATTCGAGAGCTGCCAACATCATCTCTCTCACTAGTGCCCACCGATATTCGTCCGGGTGGACATTGTTATTTGATATCTCGAAATTTTGCAGCGTCTATGCAGGAACTAAATAATCCGATTATTTTCTCTGCCGACGAGTTGTTTGTGTCAATCAGCAGAATGAGAGTGTTTGGAATGCTCCGATTTAGGAGGTCAAAAGTAAGGCAAAATGATTTGCCTAGTTCTGTCACGCTCAGATTTAAGCAGAAATCCGACTAACAAACTCATTAATCGTTAACTCTAATCCTTCCCTAAGCTCAACTGCAGGACTCCATGCCAGTTGTGTTTGAGCTCGGGAAATGTCCGGTTTTCTCATTTTTGGATCGTCGCCTGGGAGCGGATGAAATTCAATTTTAGAGTTCGAATTGGTCATCTGAAGAACGAGATTGGCTAATTCTAACATCGTAAACTCTTTAGGGTTTCCTAAATTGACCGGTCCCTTCAATTCATTGTCAGAAAAACCTAACTTCAAAATTCCTTCTACTAAATCCGACACATAGCAAAATGAACGAGTTTGAGAGCCATCTCCATAGATGGTGAGTGGTTCACTCTTTAATGCCTGAACGATAAAGTTACTTACCACGCGACCATCCTGTAGATCCATGCGAGGTCCATAGGTGTTAAAAATCCTAGCGACTTTTATTTTCGTTCCGTACTGCCGATTGTAATCAAAGAAGAGCGATTCAGCAGCTCTCTTACCTTCGTCGTAACAAGAGCGGATTCCGATTGGGTTTACATTTCCCCAATAAGACTCTACTTGGGGTGAAATTGATGGGTCTCCATAAACTTCACTAGTTGAAGCTTGAAAAATCGTGGCTCCGGTTCTCTTAGCCAGGCCCAGCATATTAATTGCGCCCAAAATACTAGTCTTGATTGTTTGTACCGGATGTTTCTGATAGTGGACCGGTGACGCCGGACATGCCAAATTAAATATGAAGTCGGTTTCGACGAAAAGTGGCAAAGTTATGTCGTGACGGATTATTTCCAACATTGGGTTTGCCTTATGCTGAAATAAATTTGACTTACTTCCTGTGTAGTAATTGTCAACAACGGTTACTTCATGGCCATCAAGCAAAAGACGATCTACTAGATGAGACCCCACAAATCCTGCGCCACCAGTTACTAGAATTTTCATACCTTATTTTATCACTCTTCGGTTGGAATCCTTGTGCATCACTTGCTTGTGATTCCAAACCATCCAAATCTTGTTCCTGTTGCCCCAAAGTAACTTGATTCGACGAACGTCCCATCAAATTGGGAATCTGCGTCCTTAAGATAATTCGACTCACTCTCAGGAACAAGAATACTCAGGCAGAGTTGTTCAGAGACTCGCTTGAGCGATTCTTTTGTTGAATCAGAAACAGACATTTCCTCGATCTTCTGCAGCATATAACCCCATAATTCAAAGAGTTGGGATCTAATTTTCTCTGGGGCAAGGCTTCCATTCCAAGAGAAAAAAGATGTGTTTTTCATGGTGTTTAAAGTGAGTTCTTGCAAATTCATCGCTTCTAGTAGTTCTTTGTACTCGAGTTTAGACATCAAAACAAATTCTCGTACAAAGAATGTAGTTGATTTTATAACAGGAAGTGAGCCATTCCACTTTAAGTCCGCATCCATATAAATGTCACAGGTGCCCGAGAGATTAAGAATCAATCCTAGTTTAGAGTGTTGCCATTCTACTTGATCGGCCTGGTCTTGACTTATCCGGATTTGTTTCCTTCTTTTCAGCAATCGCACCATCGCTTGGCACTTCTTAAATGTGACTTGATCGCAATGGATTTGAATTATCGCGTTAGGGTTAAAGTACAAGAAACTAGAAATGCATATCCGGGCAACGCGAACGTAGTCAGCATTCTTGACAATGAGTAGATGTCCGATGACTTCGACTAGATTTGCGGACTTCGCACTGCCAAGGTTCCACCTCAATGTCCAAAACAGGTTTGAGAAAAGTCCAAGAATTCTCCGAAGTGCGGCCCGCGAGTATCTTAAGAAAATCTTCATGATTTTAAGTGCCCTTCCTTTATATCTCTAAGCACCCATCTTCAACTTGAGGTAATCTACATCTTCCGATGATTTGGAGATCAGACGTGAATCTAATGCTTGATCGTGTTTTGGGCAATCCACTAAGTCGTTGGCTGACCATACAGGTATGAATGCTTTGTATTTAACTACTAAAGAGGGTTTGTGTTCAGGTCAATGTGCATTGAGTCATCTGCGGTGCACTCTTTTCCGAGTGGAAAAACCCCGCGGTCTAACCTCATGAGATCTAAATGGCTTTTGCTTACCGCC
>JAIXRD010000034.1 GCA_027485365.1 Cryomorphaceae bacterium
AAAGAACCTGAAGTGAAGGAATTACTTGATCAGGTCACCTTGAAAACACAGCAACGCCTTGAAATAGAGGAGCCAATTACCGATCAAATGAAATTTTTAGAGACAGTACTCAAAGATTATGTACAATTAACCCGATGAATACTTCACAACTCTGTATTGTTCCAACACCGATTGGAAATTTAGAAGACATTACGCTTCGAGCCATTCGTGTGTTAAAAGAGTGCGATCTAATCATTGCAGAAGATACCCGGGTTACACGAAATTTATTGAATCATTTGGGCATTCAAAAGAAAGTAATTTCATTTCACACCAATAATGAGCATGCACAGTTAAATGAAATGATTCGGATTATTCAACAGTCAACCCTTGTAGCCTTGGTTTCAGATGCCGGTACACCTGGGATTTCTGATCCGGGATTTCTTTTAATCCGAGCCTGTGTGGAACAGGGAATTCCTTTAGAATGTCTTCCCGGACCAACCGCTTTTGTTCCGGCTTTAGTGTCTTCTGGTTTACCCTGTGATCGCTTTTATTTCGAAGGATTTTTACCCCATAAAAAAGGACGTCAAACGCGGTTAGAATACATTGCATCCATGGACTGTACGGTGGTTTTGTACGAATCCCCCTATCGCTTAATTAAAACGCTAGAACAATTAGCTACTCATGTTGGGGGGAATCGTAAGATTTGTGTTTCTAAAGAAATTTCGAAAATGTTTGAATTTCACTTTCGAGGCACAGTGGATCAGGCCCTTGAACATTTTAATTCAGTAGCGATTAAAGGTGAGTTTGTATTGATCATCTCTAAAGATTCACACACAGTAAATGCCACAGATAATGCTTAATTTTACCTATGTTTTTTAAGGATATTGTTGGGCAAAAAGAACGAATTGCTGATTTATTAGGAGAGGCTAAATCTGGTAAGGTTGCACATGGACAGTTATTTATCGGAAATGAGGGCTATGGAACCCTTCCTTTGGCACTTGCATTTAGTCGGTATTTACTTTGTGAAAATCCGAACGATCAGGATGCCTGCGGTCAATGCAGTTCCTGTCTTCAGGTAAATGAAATACAGCATCCCGATTTACATTTTGTTTTTCCCGTAGTACAATCTCTTACTAAAACCTCCGATAACTTATACCCTAAATGGCGGGAATTTGTGTTGTCATCTCCCTATTTCTCATTATTTGATTGGGTGAAATATATGGATGACAAAGAACGTCAGCCAATTATTGGTAGTGAGGAGAGTAAAGAAATTGTTAGGAAAATTAGTTTGAAATCGTTTCAGGGCGGGTATAAAGTAATGATCATCTTTGCTGCGGATGAAATGAATATTCAAGCTTCAAATAAAATCTTGAAAATTCTAGAAGAGCCGCCCCTTCAAACCGTGTTTATTCTGCTTTCAAGTAAGCCTCAAGCGATCTTACCTACGATACGCTCAAGAACTCAGGCTTTGCAAGTGACTCGACTAAATTCTTTTGAGATATCAACGTATTTACAAAAGGAACGTCAAATGGAGGCATCGATTGCTGATGGCTTGGCTTCCTTTGCCGATGGGGATTTATGTGCCGCATTCGAATTATTGAACGAGGGTGAAACTACGGCCATGTATCGAGATTTATTCATAAAAATGATGCGTAGCAGCTACAAAAAGGATGTGATACAAATGATGGATTGGGCCGATGAGGTTTCTTCCCTCACCAAAGAACGTCAAAAAGTATTTATTCTATACGCCTTGCATATGCTCCGTCAAAGTTTAATGCTTAATTACCTGGGGCCAGACCATGTAAGATTAACTGCTGAGGAATTTAATTTCATTGATAAATTTTCGCCCTATATCACCGGAAACAATATTCGCTTGTTTATCGATGACCTTGACGCAGCCCATTATCACATAGAACGCAACGCCAATACGAAAATCCTTTTTACTCAAATGAGTTTTCAGTCGATGAGGTTCATTCATCGCGCTTAATTGTTTATTTTTACCGAAAAAAAGAAATGGGCTGCGCATCATGTGGATCAGGAGGAACCCCTAACGGGTGTAAGAATAACGGGCTGTGTAGCAGTGGTGGTTGTGACAAATTAGAAGTATACGACTGGCTTAGCAATGTTGCTCTTCCTGAAAATCAAAAACCTTATGAAATTGTAGAGGTGCGTTTTAAGAACGCGCGTAAAGGATTTTATAGAAACGTAAATGGCTTGGGACTTCAGGCCGGGGACGTTGTGGTTGTTGAGGCTTCTTCGGGTTACGACATCGGAGTTATTTCGGTAGTTGGAGAATTAGCGCGTATACAAGTTAAGCGAAAAGCCCCAACTTTTAAGCACGTGGAAGCTCGGAAAATCATGCATGTGGCTACTCAAGCTGAAATTGACCTTTGGATCAAAGGGCGTTCGCTTGAGAAAGACATCATGTACAAATCGCGGACGCTTGCCATGAATTTGAAATTAGAAATGAAGATTTCAGATGTTGAGTACCAAGCCGATTTATCGAAAGCTACCTTCTATTACACCGCAGAAGGTCGTGTTGATTTTCGACAACTAATTAAAGATATGGCCGATGCATTCAAAGTAAGAATTGAGATGCGTCAAATAGGTTCTCGTCAAGAATCTGCCCGATTGGGTGGTATTGGTTCATGCGGTAGAGAATTGTGCTGCTCAACCTGGTTGTCTGATTTTAGATCCGTTTCAACGGCCGCTGCGCGGTACCAACAATTGTCATTGAATCCACAGAAATTGGCAGGACAGTGCGGTAAATTAAAGTGTTGCTTGAATTATGAGTTAGACATGTATACCGAGGCAATGAAAGCTTTACCCAGAGCTGACATTAAGTTAAAAACTGAGAAAGGGGACGCCTATCATGTTAAAACCGACGTTTTTAAACATTTGATGTGGTATGCCTATCCGGGAGAGGGCGCTCTGGTGTTGTTAACTCCAGAACAAGTCCGTAAAGTTCAACAAATGAATAAAAACGGAAATACCCCAAGAGATTTGAAGGAATTTGCGTTTGAAGTAGAGAAGGAAGTAGAGATTGGATTTGATAACGTAGTCGGACAAAATAGCCTCAATCGCTTTGAGAATAAGCAGAAAAAAAAAAAAAAAAAGAAGAAAAAACCTAGAAATCCAA
>JAIXRD010000145.1 GCA_027485365.1 Cryomorphaceae bacterium
TATTCTTCAATAGAATGATGATCTTCATATAAATCAATACCAAATACGTGCTTGAATTTACCACTATCAACAAGTTTTTTTGAAAATAATCCACTAGCAACACCAAGTTCAATGCCAATATTGTTGCTTCCAGACAACCTGTTAATTATATCAAAACGTGAAAGATGATCGTGTTGAATTACTGTAGTTTGAGGTGTTCTAGCCCTTGCAATTTGTAAAAGTTCATTTGAAATTTCCATAATTTAATCCTTAAAAAAAAGTTAGTCACAAATTTTGTTTAAGTTGATGAATATGCGTAACCCTTTACATAAACTGTTATTGCTAGCGAATTGCGTGGTAATTCAGTTAAACCAAGTTCATCTACGCTATGCCAACTTTCATCAGTTCTAACAAATGCATATGCCGAGTTTGGTAAAAAAAGATTTTTCTTCACTTCATGAAATTTATCATTATCTCGCTCATGAAAAATAGTACCTAGATGTTTTTGAGAAAAATCTTTTGGTAAATAAAACTGAAAAGTTGCAATTTTATTTTCAGAATCAGGGTGAATTCCAATTTTATAACCTGAAAAATCCCTATAAAAAATAGGAACTACTTCATATTCTGGCAAAGCATCCCCAAACCGTTTGGATATTTGAATAGAGAATTTATTCAAAAGTGTATTTATAATTTCTTCTGAAGTTAAGATTTGAATAAGCTTTGACCAAAACAATTTTCTTTCTTTATCAAAAATTGAAATAGTATGGGGTGTTAAATCTAACAAATATCTCGTAATATTCCCATTACTATTAATAGCATCTCTATGGTTAATAGGTGCCAAGTCACTATCTAAGGGTAAAAGATTGAGTAAGTAATCATACAAATTATTAGGGAAAATATCAGAAATATAAAAATGTGGAGTGGGATTATATTCAAGCCATGCATTTTCAATTAAATTTGAAATCCGTATGATAATTGATTTTGTATCAAATTCCATGTTAGATGAGAACTTTCATAAATTACTTAACGCGTTCAAATAGATAGTTTAAAACATCTTTGGTGTCTTCAGTTGCAAAAATACTATTTTGTTTTTTATGAATAAAATCAAAACCTGAAACATTCAAAATTTTTGTTACTTCATTTACTTGTTCAATATCTCCTTCAATTAATTCAATTGAAATTGATTTTAGTACTTTATTTTTTAAAAGATTCGACGCTCCATTAATAATTGAAAGTTCTAAGCCATCAACATCAATTTTTATATGATTAGGTTTTATAAAATTAAAATCATTAATGAATGTATCAATATCGTAAGCAAGGACTGATTGTCGATAAGCGGGTTTGTAGACGCGGCCTCTAAAATCAATGGGTAGTCCAAAATTATTCATTGATGTGCCAACATCTAAACTAGCTAAGTTAAGTTCACCAATTGATCTTTTATTCGAAAAAGCCAAACATAAAGGATTGACTAGCTCTTGTAAATTATTGATGAAAATAGAAATACAAAGCTGTTGGTAATTTGCAAAATGAGGTTCAAATGAAAATGTTTTTATACCTAAAATCCCAGCATAAATACTATAAATACCTACATTTGCACCTATATCCCAAAAAATATCTCCCTTGTCAAACGAATTAATCCATTCTATGGTTTCTGGTTCCTTTTCGAATAAGGTCTTATATCTCCAGCCAGAAGAATTATTAATAAATTTAATAATAAATTCATTGAATTGTAAGGTGTCGTAATTCGCAGATTTAATTTCATTCATATTGTTTGCCATGATAATTTAAAGTGATTAGATGATGCTTAAATAAAAAATATTTAATATTCCTGAAGAGGTGTATAAACTTGATGAAAATGTTTAACTCGATCTTCTAACCCAATACCAAAAATTTGAGGATTTGAAGCCTGCGAAATACCAGCTTGTATTTCTTTGCAAATTTCGCTGTCTTCAATAAAAACTTGTCGAGTGAAGTTGTGTCCATCTTTATATATCTGTTCGATCATTTTTTTTCCAACTTGCGTCATTCCTTCAAAATTTACCCCAATAGTTTGGCTGCGAATTTTTGTTTTATTGAAGGCTTCAGCTTGAAAAATTTGTATATGAAAACTATATCCCATGAAAGAGGTAATTGTTAAGTTAGGGAATATCAGGTGGTGAGTGTAGTATTCAAATCGCCATGGCCATTGACCAATTTGTTTCTCGACTTTTGCGAAACGACGTATCCAATCTTTATCGGCAGCATGTATTAAATGGCTGTGTTTGTTATCAAAACAAAAGATAGGTGCATCATTGCTTTTCCCCATGCCATCTGCCTGCATGAATGTTTTGTTATGCACCGCAGGTACATGATAGCCTTCTAATGAATTTTCAATGATAATTTTCCAATTCGCATCTATGTTTGCTTCAAAAGAATCTTCGATAGAATTAAATGAATTACTACATTTAATCAGAAAATCATATTCATCCCCTAAATATTCTCTAAGAGACTCTCCAGTTGAAGCGATTCTTGCAAAAATAAATTGTCCAGCTAATTCGCACGTTACTTCATGTAATTTAAAGTTATTTGGATGTGCTACTACTTCAGGAAAAGCTTCCTTAATGGGTATGCCAACTGGGGTGCCAAGTCGGTCATATACCCAACCATGGTAAGGACATCTGATGGCACCAGTATGAATTCCCTCTTTACATAGTCGAGAAGATCTATGGGAGCATACATTTCGAAATGCATGAGGAAGTCCCTCTGAATCAAATTGAATCACAAGTTCATGCTTTCCAACTCGACGGCCTGCATGGCAAAGCCCCTCAAACTCTAATTTAAGACCAACAAAGATCCAACTTTTAGTAAAAATAGAATTGAGTTCATCTTGAAAAATTGATGAAGAGTGGTAATTGATTGGTGGAATCATTTTAATAAACAAACCTGCGAGCTGGGTTTCCTAAAACTGTCATTCCTGTCTTGATTCGGCCATAAACAACACTGCCCGGAGCAATGGTGACGTGATCTTCAACAACAGCACCATTTAAGACAACACAATTAGGACCTATTTTCACGAAATTGCCGATACGGCAGTTTCCAGACAAAGTGCAGTGGCTGTTTATTTGACACCAATTACCAATGACTGCGTCATGTCCAATAACTGTATATTCTTGAATACAGGTAAATTCTCCAATATGGACGTCAACCGATATGCCAACTCGCGGACCAATTATTGAACCTCGGCCAATGCTAGAGCTTTTACTCATATGCGCCATTGGATGAACCATGTGCCCGAAGTCAACCTCAATGTTACGTAGATGCTCGGTGTATTTAAAACGTGCCTGAGGTTCACCAATAGCAGCCATGAAAACTTGATTTGAACCCGGAACGAAAGTATCTGGTGTACCAATAATTCCTGGAACTCTAGGAGTCTTGTCTAAGATGTTGCTTCGGTTATCTAAAAAACCCTTGAATTGAAAAATGGGGTTGTCTGATTCGATATAAGTGAGCAGCTCTCGTCCAAAACCCCCCGCGCCAACAATGATCAAGTCTTTCATAGTCAGCTGATAGTTAATCCGCCATCCATCACTAATGTAGCTCCAGTTATCCAACGGCTGGCACCCGCAAGAAAAAACACACTGGCATTGGCCACGTCTTCAGGTCCGCCAAATCCAAGAGGATAGTTCTTTTCCTCTTGCTCCATAGAGCCTACCAACTCAGCCGTAGCCTCAAGTAAGGGGCTATTCACCAAAGCGGGGGATAAACAATTAACCCGAATTTTCTTTTTAACAACTTCCATGGCCAGACACCTCATCATTGCAATAAGTGCTGCTTTGGATCCGGAGTAACCCGCAACGCCTGGTACGCCAATGTGCGCGGCAATAGAGGAAATAAAAAGTATGGAACCACCGTTTTGAATTTTTTGTTTTTTCAGTAATCCTTGTGTCAACAGCATAGGTGCGTTGACATTGATCGCCATGATTTCCAACAAATGCGCCTCGGTCATCATGCGCACAGGGCTTAATCGAGAAATGCCTGCGCAATGAACAAGGCCTTCCAGCGGGTTATCAATGGCCGCCAAGACTGAATCACGACCCGATGCTTGGGTTAAATCAGCAGGAACCATTAAGTGATCAGCACCAGACAAAAGGCTAAGGGTTTCGTCTAGCTTAGAGGTGTCTCTGCCTGTGCCTATAACTGTTGCACCCATTTGGCTGCAAGAAATGGCAATCTGGCGACCAATTCCTGATGACGCGCCGGTCACCAAAATGCGTTTACCTTCAAGAGAAAAGGGGGTGCTCATGCTTCAATCATTTCGGGGAACACAGCGCCATCTATATCCAAGATGCAAGTTCCCCATGACAGCCCAATACCGAAACCGCATAAAAGTAACTTTTTCTTTTCAGCTTCCATGGCCTCTCGCAAACGCGCTGTCATGGTCACTGGGATAGATGCACCACTGGTGTTACCAAATTCTTTTAGGGTGCTAGGGACTCTGTCGTCTGTCAACCGCAGCTTTTTGCGGATGGTGTCGTTGATCATGCGATTGGCTTGATGAAATACAAAATAATTAATGTCTTCCAATTTCAAGCCAGCATATGCGGCTGTGGCTTCAACTGCAGGTGGCACCCTTTGTGTAGAGAAACTCAGCACCGCAGGGCCATCAAGGATCAAGTCATTGGGCCAATGCATTTGGCCGTGTTCATCCCTCCTAGGTATGCCATGGTAGTAAGCATAAGGTTCGCGGTGTCCACCCACAGGCAGCATGATCGCTTTGTACCCAGCACCATCAGAATTGAGGTCGAAATACATGGGGGGTGCATCCGCATAAAACTCTAAGGCGGTGGCCGTGCCTGCATCCGAAAACAAGGGGTCCCGAACCGTGGCGCACTTGTCACCCACCAGCAGCAAAGCTTTTTTGATAGAGCCGGCAGAAATCATGTTTCCCAGCAAATGCAAACCAAACGGATAAGCCGAGCAGCCCAAGTTGACGTCATAAGCTATGGTGGCATTGCTCAGGCCCAGCCGGTCTTGAAGAATGATGGCTGTGGAGGGGATAAGGTAATCGGGTGACTGAGAAATAACAATCAAAGCGTCAACCTCGCTGCGCTCCCATTTCAGGTCGCCCAACAAGCGTTCTGCTGCAATAAAGGCTAAATCAGAAAAATACTGCCATTCAGGACAAATGCGACGAGTTTCAATGCCAATGTTACGAATCAACCGAGCCCGTTCCGACTGAAGTGAAGGCGGGCAATCGTCAATATTGGAAAGAACACGTTTGGGCACACAACTGGCCATGCCAGCAAAACGGACGTGGCGCAGTGTGGACAAGCCCATATCAGCGGCTCAACAAGTTGTAAAGGTCTTGAATAGTGATGCTTTGTTTAAGGTCATCGCCAATAATGGTTTTGCCATACTCGATGTCAAACATCACAATCACGCCCAAGGCCGCCAATGAGTCCCACTCTGGTAAATCAAGTAGCACAGTGTCAGGCGTGACTTCAACAGGTTCTTGAAAGTCTACCGCGATCAGAAATTGCTCGATAAAATCGTTAACTGTTGTCACTAAAGATCCCGGTAAAAAGATTAATCAATATTTGAATCGGTTGATAGGGGTAAAACTTGAATGGCATCTTTAACTAGTAACGCTTAAAACAACTTGAACCACTTTGGCCAATTGCTGCTCGTCCATGTCAACAAAAAAAGGAAGACCAATCAAA
>JAIXRD010000330.1 GCA_027485365.1 Cryomorphaceae bacterium
GACGATGGGTTCAAATACCTCTGATTGGATTAACCTTTCAGTCTTCGGATTTTGCAAAACTTGCGTTGTTTCTTTACTTATCTAAATTATTGGTTCGTAAAAAAGAAAAATTGAACGATTGGAAGGAAGGGATTTTACCCTTAATGATTCCCATCGTGGTTATTTGTGGACTTATTTTTAAAGATAACCTTTCAACCTCTTTATTGCTTTTTGCGCTCTCTATGGCTGTGCTCTTTATTGGTCAAGTTCCACTATCAAAGCTTTCAACGATGGGAGTTGCTGGAATAGGGTTATTGGTCGTGGTTATTGGTGTGCATTCCGCCCTTCCAAGTTTAAATATTTTACCGCGATATGAAACTTGGAAAAATCGATTGACCAATAACATTACAACCGATCAGAATGTATTAGAAAATGCTCAGGCCTTGGATGCGAGACGTGCAATTCATGCGGGCTCTTGGTTTGGAACCGGCGTAGGAGATGGAAAGTTAAAGGAGTATATCCCAGAGGCCTATGCAGATTTTTATTATGCCAGTTTTGTAGAAGAATTCGGGGCATTTTCTGCAGTGTTTTTGATTTTTCTTTACCTCGTCCTCTTGTATCGAATTATTCGAATCGCGCTCAAATCAGATAATTTATTTGAAACCTATGTTTCCATGGCGATTGGTTTGCATTTACTCGCACAAGCCAGCATAAATATGCTCGTTTGTACCGGGGTGTTCCCCGTTACAGGTCAAAATATGCCTTTTCTAGCAATGGGAGGTTCTGCCCTCATTATGGCTTGTGTTTCTATTGGCATTGTACAATCCTTCGCGGTAAAACAAAATTCAGGAAAAACACAAATAGAACCAGCATAATGACATTAAATCGAGTGATTATTTCAGGTGGTGGAACCGGAGGGCATATTTTCCCGGCCATTGCAATAGCAGAGGCCTTGCAGGCGCAAAACCCAGGAATAGATATTTTATTTGTCGGGGCGAATGGTAAAATGGAAATGGAAAAGGTACCGCAAGCCGGATTTTCTATTAAAGGATTAAATATAGCTGGGTTTAATAGAAAGAACCTTTTGAAAAACGCGACCCTTCCATTTAAGATAATGACGAGTATGTCATCCGCATTTTCAATTGTGAGGTCGTTTCATCCTCAATTGGTCATTGGGGTAGGTGGTTATGCCAGCGGACCAACCTTGCAAGTAGCCAATTGGTTGAAGATTCCAACCTTGATTCAGGAGCAAAATTCATTTCCAGGCAAAACCAACATGCTTTTGGCAAAAAAAGCCAAAGCAATTTGTGTGGCTTATCCGCAAATGGAACGCTTTTTTCCAAAAGATGTAATTCACCTCACAGGGAATCCCGTGCGTAAAGACCTAATTCATGGGGTGCCTAATAAGACGGATGGTTACGTGTTTTATGACTTAGATGCTTCCAAAAAAACGGTGTTTATCATGGGAGGATCGCTTGGTGCGGGTTCTATTAATTCTGCCGTTGTTAATGCCTTGGATGATTTAAGGCGTCAGGAGGGAATACAAATCCTATGGCAATGTGGTAAAGGGTATTTTGAGGAGTACAATACCTTGGATTTACCAAGCCACATAAAACTACTTCCCTTTATTGAACGCATGGATTTAGCCTATGCAGTTGCTGATGTAATTATTTCTCGTGCTGGTGCAACGTCGATTTCTGAATTAACCTTAGTGGGAAAACCTTGTGTATTAGTTCCCTCACCTAACGTGACAGAAGATCATCAAACGAAAAATGCCTTATCGCTTTCATCGCGGGATGCAGCTATTTTGGTTCCAGATAACAAGGTGAAGGACTTGTTGTGGCCAAGTATATATTCGCTTTTGGATGATGACTCTAAAGCAGCATCGCTCGCTCAAGCCATTAAAAAATTAGCTCTTCCCAACGCCACATCGGATATTGTAAGAATTTGTAATCAGCTGATAAATCATGATAACTAATCAACCCAAAGTAATCTTCTTCATTGGTATCGGTGGTATAGGCATGTCTGCCTTGGCAAGATATTATTTAGCTTTAGGTTGCAAGGTATTTGGTTATGATAAAACGCGAAGCGATCTAACGGATAGCCTTACCCAAGAGGGTGCGGTCATTAGTTATGATGATGTTTTTCAAGAAAACGAATGGTTTGCTAAAGAAACAACCTTGGTGATTTATACGCCTGCTGTAAGTTTAGAAAATGCGTGGATTCGGCAGTTTAAATCCTTGGGATATCATGTGTTAAAACGTGCCCAAGCCTTAGGGGAAATCACAAGAAATTCAAACGGACTCTGTGTAGCAGGAACCCACGGTAAATCAACTACTTCTGCTATGTTGGCTTTCTTGCTCAATGATACCGAACTCGGTTGTAGTGCTTTTTTAGGGGCCATTGCAACGAATTTTGGCAACAACTTTTTAATAAACCCAAGGTCGAAGTATACCGTGATTGAAGCCGATGAATATGATAGGTCATTCTTGAATTTGTCTCCTTATGCCTCAATAATTACCAACATAGATCCAGATCATTTGGATATTTACGAGTCGGAAGAGAAATTCTATGAAGGATTTAGGCAATTTGCAATGAAAATCGACCCTTCTGGCTTTTTAATCCTTAAAGAAGGACTTAAAATCAATTCACTTTGCAAGCAGAAAACGTACGCCTTAAACTCAAGTACTGCAGAATATACAGCACATAATATCACCGAATCAGTGAATGGAGCATGCTTTGATCTGTATACGCCATCAGCAAGGTATGAACATGTATGCATTGGAATTAATGGCTCGCATAATGTTGAAAATGCCTTGGCGGCCTTAGCTCTGTGTGATAATCTAGGCGCAGATATGCATGAATTGGTTCGTAAATTCCAACTGTTTAAAGGGATTAAACGGAGATTTGAAAAAATATATTCCGGAAAAAATGTAGTCTATATTGATGACTATGCCCATCATCCTACTGAAATTAATCGCTTGATTTCTTCAGTGCGTCATATGTTTCCAAACCAAGCAATTACGGGGGTGTTTCAACCGCATTTGTTTTCTAGAACCCGCGATTTTGGAGATGCATTTGGGCAAGAATTAGCTCAACTGGATTCGATTATTTTATTACCCATCTATCCAGCGAGGGAATTGCCGATTCAAGGTATAGATTCGAATTGGCTCTTGCAGAAAATTAAAAACCCAAACAAACGCCTTATGAATCCATCGGAACTGTTGGATTATTTACGTTCTAATACGCACGGTGTGCTGCTTACAATTGGCGCGGGAGACATCGATCGCATGGTTGAACCAATTAAAGAACTGCTGCAAATTAATGACTCGGCGTTATGAAAACATGGATTAAAATTTTATTGTTCAGTCTAACATCCTTGGGCATCGTAGTTCTTTGGTTTCTTGGGCTAAATTCGGAGCATAAGCGTCCCTTAAATGAACCGAAGATCATAGTTCATGTCGATGGAGCTGATGCTTTTTTAAATGAAAAGGAGCTTTATAGTCGAATTTTATCCAATCGATGGTTTGTTCAAAACCAACGAAGTGAAACCTTAGCAGTCCTAAAAATAGAAAAGGGCATTAGGGCCATGGAAGAGGTGAAAGAAGTTCGCGTGTACAAGCTCTTGGGAGGCGACTGGAAAATAGAGGTGTGGTTAAGAAAACCGATGGCACGGATTTTCGCAAAAAATGGGAAATCATACTATCTAGATACCGATGGAATCACCATTTCAAAAACACACCTGCATACCGCAAAAGTCCTTCTTTTTTCAGGAGAAATTTCTGAACCGCTACGTCATCAAAATGCAATAAAAATTATTAACAACGACTCATTGAAAAATATTCGAAAATTAGATGAAATCTATCGTATTTCAAATTATGTTTGTAATGATCCGATGTTACGCGCTTTGATAGGTCAAGTTTATTTAGAAAGAAGCGGGGATTTTGTGTTGACGCCCATAGTAGGTGACCTGAAAATCGTTTTTGGGACCGCTTATTCTGAGAAACAAGTAAAAGACAAATTTACCCGGCTGAAAATCTTTTATAAAGAAGGTTTGCCATACGAAGGATGGGACAAGTATTCGGAAATTAATTTAATGTATGATGGACAAATCGTTTGCCGCAAGCGGAACAAAAATGACTAAGAAAGCACCCAAAGTAGTAGTGGGCTTAGATATTGGCACCACTAAAATCGCATGTTTTGTTGGAGTGAAAAATGAACACGACAAAATAGAAATTATTTCAATGGGGAAAAGTGAATCCCTTGGAGTGATGCGAGGGGTTGTTTCTAACATTGATAAAACCATACAGTCAATTACCCAAGCAGTTTCCCTGGCTCAAGAACGTGTTTCAGGTAATTTGAAAATCAATAATGTGTACGTCGGTATTGCTGGTCAACACATTAAAAGCTTACAAACTCGTGGAATTCATACCCGTAAGAATGTGTTAGGGGAGATTTCACAAAAAGATATCGATGCGCTTATTGATGATATGTACGCTATGGTTATGACGCCAGGCGAAGAAATCATTACGGTATTGCCTCAAGAATATATTGTGGATAATGAACAAGGGATTAAAGATCCTGTTGGAATGACCGGCGTTCGATTGGAAGCAAATTTTCATATTATTACGGGGCATGTTTCAAATGTAACTAACATTAGGACCTGTGTTGAGCGTTCGGATTTAAGCATCAGCGCTATTGTTTTAGAGCCAATCGCTTCTGCAAATGCCGTATTGAGTGATGAAGAGAAAGAGGCAGGCGTTGTTTTAGTTGATATTGGTGGTGGAACCACAGACGTAGCCATTTTTTATGACGGCTTAATTCGTCATACCGCTGTTATCCCTTTCGGAGGAAATGTGATTACTGAAGACATTCGCATGGGATGCAGAATAATGCAAAAACAAGCGGAGCGTTTAAAAGTACGCTTTGGTAGTGCCTTGGTAAGTGAAAGTAAGGACCATGAAGTAGTATGTATTCCTGGGCTAAAAGGACGCGATGCAAAGGAAATTCGCTTGTCCACCCTGGCTGGAATTATTCAGGCCCGAATGGAAGAAATCATCGAATTAGTTCGTGTGGAAATCCGGAATTCTGGATTTGAAAAGAAAATAATCGGAGGAATTGTTGTTACCGGTGGAGGCTCACAGCTTAAACACCTCCCGCAGTTGTTTGAGTACATTACTGGCTTGGATACCCGCATCGGTTATCCAACGGAACATTTAGCCAATACCAATCAAATTGAGAATATTTCAAGCCCAATCTATGCCACAGGGATCGGGTTAGTGTTAAAAGGCTTTGAACAAGAAGAACGAGGAGACTCTACGGATGTAGCTTCCAGTGTGAGTGAAATTAGAACCCATGCAGATCCTCGCAAAAAGGGCGCATTCTTTGCAAAAGTTCTTTCCAAAGAAAACCTTAAAAAATTAGAGAACTTCTTCATGAAAGATGAAGATTAAATAACAGTTATATAAATAGTAAAATGAACGAAATTTTTGACATCCCAAGAGCTATGAATTCAATTATTAAAGTAATCGGTGTTGGTGGAGGAGGTAGCAATGCCGTTAATTTCATGTACAATCAAGGAATTAAAGGAGTTGACTTTGTTGTGTGTAACACAGACCGTCAGGCCTTAGATATTTCTCCCGTTCCGTTTAAAATACAATTGGGAACTACATTGACAGAGGGACGTGGCGCAGGAATGCAGCCAGAAGTGGGTATGAATGCAGCCTTTGAAAACATTGAAGACCTGCGTGAAATTCTTTCCAAGAACACTAAAATGGTCTTTGTAACCGCAGGAATGGGCGGAGGTACAGGTACCGGTGCAGCGCCTGTGATTGCACAAGTAGCTAAAGAATTGGGAATTCTAACCGTTGGTATCGTAACCCTTCCATTTGAATTCGAAGGAAAAAAACGTCGTTCTCAAGCCGATGAAGGCCTAGAACGTCTGCGTCAAAACGTGGATACCTTGTTGGTAATTAACAATGAGAAATTACGCACCATCGGAAAAAGTTTAACCCTTTCCGAAGCATTTCAAAAAGCAGACAATATTCTTACTGTTGCTGCAAAAGGAATCGCTGAAGTTATTGCAGACACGGGTGTGATCAACGTTGATTTCAATGACGTGAACACCGTGCTTCGAAATAGCGGAAGAGCCTTAATGGGAAGCGCTATGGCGAGCGGTGAAGGAAGAGATTTTGAAGCGGTTAAAGCGGCTATGAATTCTCCATTATTAAATGATCATGACATCTGCGGAGCTAAATATGTACTATTGAATATCACTTATGGAGATAAGGAAGTATTGATGGATGAAATCATGAACATTACCGATTTTATTCAAGATGCTGCCGGTGAAGACGCCGAAGTTATTTGGGGGCATGGACATGATTCTACACTTGGTGATAACTTGGCAATTACCCTTGTAGCTACCGGGTTTTCAACAGTAGATGCTGTGAATTATGTGCTTCCTGAGCGAAAATTGATGGATTTGGATGAAGAGAACAAAAAAGAGATCGTAAGTCCAATGTCCTCGCCTTTCGAATCGAATTCTGTAACGGATACCTTAAATCAAGAGCCGTATTTAAAATCAGAAGAGCCTGTTGTTGTTGAACAAGAAATACAGCAAGCTCCAGTATTGGCAGAGGTTGAAATTACCAGTGTTCCTGAAAATACAGAGAAAGAGGAAGTTAAATATGAATTATTTGATGATGAATTAACAGAAGAACCATCTTTTGTCGTTCCTTCGTTGGAATGGGAAGTTCAACCAACAGAACAACCAACATTTGATTTTACATCGGAGCCAGTACATGTTACAACACCAACTTCAACAGTACAACCGACTACTGAACAAGAGGTGATACGTCATCAATTGGATGATGAAGCGGATGAGTCTCCAAAAAGTTACCGCATTCAATCTACGGTATTGCCAGAGGAGATCGCAAGAAGAAATGAAGAGCGTGTTTCTAAGATTCAAGAAATTACTTCAAGAATTCAAAACGCAGAAAGTATTGCAGAGTATGAATCGCAACCTGCCTACCTTCGTAGAAATGTGGAAGTTAACGATGAGCGACCTTCCCAAGACAATAACGTTAGTAGATTCGGTTTGTCTGGCAGTGGTAATGGAGATTCTGGATTACGAAACAATAGCTACTTACACGATAACGTAGATTAATATGAGCATTGCCGCAACGATAAATGACCACATCAAACAAGCGATGTTGGCTAAGGACAAAGATCGCTTAGCTGCCTTACGAGATGTGAAATCTAAAATTTTGCTTGAAGCAACTTCAGGGAGCGGAACGGAAGTAAGCGATGAAGTCGCCATGAAAATTTGTTTGAAATTATACAAACAACGCATGGAGACCTATGAATTATACATAGCTCAAGGCAGAGAAGATCTAGCAAGCGACGAAATGATTCAAGCTAAAGTAATCGAAGAGTTTTTGCCAAAACAATTATCTGAGGATGAAATAAAAGCTGAAATCAATGAAGCAATAGCTTCATTAGGTGTTTCTGGTCCTCAAGATATGGGTAAACTAATGGGACACCTTTCTGCGAAATTATCCGGTAAAGCAGACGGAAAGTTGATCGCTACTTTAGTAAAGGCAGCACTGAGCTAATCTTGTTTTATCTTATCGAATCTTTTACCTTTGATGCATGAAGGAAATCCCTGCTTTTGCTGCTGAACTAGCCGACTGTATTCGCTCGTTACACCATCATGGTCATAGCCCTGCTACGTCAACGAATTACTCATTTAAGGATGATTCGAATCAACTATGGGTTTCCCGTTCTGGAATAGATAAATCATCGTGCTTGGATACTGATTTTATTACCATTGACGCTCAAGGTAATACACAGGCACCGTATGAACACATGACACCCTCCGCAGAAACAGGAATTCATTGCGCCATATATGAAATGTTTCCAACTACGAAGGTAATTCTTCATAGCCATGACCTATACCCCGTATTGGTTGCACACAATAAAAACACCCTGCATTTTGAGGGGTTTGAACTTCAAAAAGGGTTCCCTTCAGTCACAACACATCTCGGCGAAATACAGATTCCGGTATTCCCTAACAGTCAAGATATGAATGATATCAAACACTGCATGGAGTCACGTAAAGAGGAGTTGAAATATCAAGTCTTTATGATTGATAAACACGGGTTCTATACCTGGGGAACAAGTTTGTTTGAGGCAAAACGAATTTTAGAGTCTTTTAGCTACCTGTGCAAGGCTTCGTGGTATTTAACACATTAATTATGGCTATTTTATCAATTCCGGACCAACATCAAGTCATAGATAACCCAAAGGCAATAGGAGAATTTCTATCTACTCACGGGTTATTTTTTGATCAATGGAGCTGTGATATAGTATTTGAGGATACAGCTACTCAGGATGAGATTTTAGCCGCCTATGCGCGAGATCTCAAGCCCTTTATGGAGGAGGGGGGCTATCTTACCGCGGATGTGATTAGCATAAACTCATTAACAGAGAATTATCCCGCAATTCGCGCTAAATTTTTATCTGAACACACACACAGTGAGGATGAAATTCGATTTTTCGTGGATGGACAAGGTTTCTTTTGGTTTAATTTGGACGGAGCCCCGGTGTTTAATGTGTTATGTCAGAAAGGTGATTTAATCAGCGTGCCCGCAGGGACCAAACATTGGTTTGATGCTGGTGAGAATAATCCCTTTGTAAAAGCCATTAGAATTTTCATAGACCAAACCGGTTGGATTCCTTCATATACCGATTCAGGCATTGAAAAAAAATATCAATAATGAAGGTGCTTGACGGAATTCATTGGATTGTTACCGATATCGAAGGTACAACCACAGAGGTTTCTTTCGTGTATGATATCCTTTTTCCATACTTCAGAACGCACATGGATGAATGGAAGACGGTGGATTCTGATCAAATGAATCAAGTGCTCGCACAAACACGTTTGTTAGTTCTTGAGGAGCAATCTATTGATTTATCAACCAACGAAGCACTTTTTGATCAATTACGGCAATGGTCGCTCGAAGACCGCAAAGTAACGCCCTTGAAAACCTTTCAAGGGATGGTATGGGAACAAGGTTTTACGTCAGGAGCGATTAAAGGGCATGTATATGCCGATGTTAAACCTGCACTTGAACGCTGGATTGAACGTGGATTAAAGCTCGCCATTTTTTCAAGTGGTTCTATTGCGGCACAAAAACAACTTTTTGGGTTTTCTACCGAAGGTGACCTTACACCGTATTTTTCCGCATACTTTGATACCACTACGGGTATGAAACGGGATGAGCAGACGTATCATTTAATTGTACAACAGTTGCACGCTTCGGCAAACAGCGTCTTATTTTTGTCTGATATTCCGCAAGAACTTGAGGCTGCTAATGCAGCAGGTATGCGAACGCTTCAACTGGTTCGGCCGGGTACCCAAGCGAATTGGTCTTCCTGTATTTCGGACTTTAGCGAGATCCAATAAAAAAGCCCCGCATTCGCGAGGCTTAAAATAATCTGTTTACTTAGTACTAATGTTGAACTACAACTTTACGAGCAGCTCCATGATTAACAGATACAAAGTATATTCCTGAATCTAAAGCACGTGTATCTATTCCCTGTATTCCCGGTTGAACAGTTCCTGTATAAACAACGCTACCTGTAATAGACACTAGCGTAATATTTCCTTGCACTCCATCTTCTAAGGTGATGTAAAGTTCTTCGTTCGCTGGGTTTGGTTGGATACTAAAGGCTGTTTCATTAGCAGCTTGAATCCCTGCCGCTTGGTCAAAATTCATACGAACCATAACCTGAGAAGACGTATAGTACCATGTTTGGTCTGTATAATCTAAGTAGTATACCGTTTGAGCTGGTGCACCGCCTGCAGAAGCAACAACGAGGTCATTTGATGCACCACCATCGCCGTAAGAACCCACCATGGCTAGGTAACTTTCACCTGCAGTTAAGGCTTGTGGCGTTTGTAATGCAAAGGTATGTTTCTGACCTAAATCAGCAGCAGTGATTACATAAGGAAGTGATTCATCTACAAAGTCAAAATCTCCAGTAGTTGGGTTCACATAATATAATTTCGCAAAAATCTCTGCGCCTTCAGCAGCTGTCGTATTGATTACACCATCAATGCCATACAGGGTAGCTGTGTTGAATATGTCGAAGACAGGACCTACCTCGAAACCTTGGCCTTCATTATAAATGCCACCTAGAATAACATCTTTGTCTCGGGCATAGATATAGTCATTCACTTCAATGTTAATATTCGGTTGTGTATTATTAGATACATCCAACTCAGTTTGACTTGATCCAACACCAAAAGATACAGTATGCGTCGCATTCGATGCTGCTGGGGTAAATGTGGTTGTGCACCAAAGGGTATCTTGTGTTGCTGCAGCTACAGCTGTAGGAGCGGATTGACCTGAATACAAGGCGTTAATGTTTGCTGTATAGATTGCATCTGCAATATTTTGTACTCCAATGTTCTGAACAATACCACCAAAATTTACAGGAGCAACTTGATTATTCGGCACTTGGTAATAAGCTAATCTTGAACCAAACGGTCCATCCGTCCCCCATTGTAAACTTTGAAGTTTTAAATCGAATTGATCAGTTTCAACGAGTTTAATATCGTCTATTGCCCAATACCAACCCCAATTGCCTTGATAGTTTAATTGAATCATTACACTATCATTTCCTCCCGCCACTGCGGAAACATTTAATGACGTGATTTCAGGATTCGCAGTGTTTTGAGCCGTTGGCTCTGTACCATCTGTGACAACAAAATCGGTCCATGTAGTTCCGCCGTTATTACTTACACGAACAATCCGAGTGTCTAGGTATGTTCTATATGAGTTTTCAAATACTAAGCTTACATTAAGGTAGGCACTGCAATCAATCATTCCCGTGTAGGTCATGTTCGCATTTTGAGATCCATTTTGACCTTGTGCATCTGAATTAATGAACGCGAATCCGTTATTTACAGTTGTGAATAATGCAGGACTTAACGCTGTAACAGGGATTGTATCTGCCGCTGTTGTCATAACCCAATCCAGAAATGGGGAAGAGGTGTTATCAAAGGTCCATTCCGCGCTATTGGAAAAATCGTTTGACCAAATGGTTATTCCTTTTGGCTGTTGCTTACTGGATTTTTTTGCAACCGTTTCAAATTCGGCATACTTGTTTTTCTTCCCAAGTTCTGATGCATGCTTTTGTGCGCTTATAGCACTGGTCGCAAGAACCACAGCAAATAAAAAGTAGATTTTTTTCATATGTGTTTTGAGTTATTTAAATATAAAGATAAAAAAAAAGAGGCTCGAAAGCCTCTTTCCAAAATTCATGAATCAGATTAGTTTCTGATGATCAATTTTTTAGATGATTTAGTTCCGTTTGAATAAACATTCACTAAATACATTCCGTTTCCGAATGCTGCAGTATTAACTTCTACTGTTGCAGTACCGTTTAATGAAGATACAAGCGTGTTATATACTTCTTTTCCAGTAACATCTACAATTGAAATTGTTGCGTCCGCACCTGCTTTACCTGTTAATGCAATTGTTGCACTTCCAGCAGCTGGGTTAGGAGAAACATTAAAGCTATTCAATAATGAATTCTCATCAACTGAAGCGTTAGAGAAGTTCATACGAACCATTGCTGTAGCTGTAGTATAGTACCATGTGTTGTCAGTTAAATCTAAATAGAACGTAGTTTGTGCCTCAGATTGACCACAAGTTCCAACGATTAAGTCATCTGTTGCACCACCGTCACCGTTTGAACCAGCAACTACTAAATAAGGCTCACCTGCATTCAATGTGAATGCACCACCTTGTAGCGGTAAGGTCAATAATGCATCTACATCGTTTGCTCCAAGGGTATATGGTGCAGACTCGTCAACGAAAACGAAATCACCAGTTTGCGCATCGATTGAGTATAATTTAACATACATTTCTGTACCTACGTTAGCACCTGGGTGAATGTAAACATCAATTGCACTAATTTCATCAGTAGCGTATACATCATAAATATTACCAACTTCGAATCCGAATCCTTGGTTGAATGAACCACTTGCGATATCATCAATATCACGAGCATAAACGTTCGGATTGATAACAATCGTTGCAGCTCCTGCAATCGTGTTATCTGCTGGAGTAGCATCAGTACTATCAATTTGAACTCCTGCGTTTACCGTAATGGTTGCGTTAGCTGCAGCAGGTGTGAAAGAAGCTGTACAATTTGCAGTATCCGAGGAGAATGCAGGGATTAATGTTGGCGCAGAAGAACCAACAAAAGCACCCGCTTGTACTCCAAACGTTGCATTTTGATTTAATAAGCCGTTGTTAGCGATAACTCCTGAGAAATCAATCGCAGTAACTTGCGCTGTTGGGATTTGGTAATAAGGCAAACGAGCACCCCATGCACCAGTAGAACCCCAATATAATCCACTTAACGCTACATCATGATCGTCTGGAGTGGTGATTTTTACATCATCAACAGCCCAAAACCAATCGAATTGACCAACATATTTAAAACCAATTCGAACGCTATCATGTCCACCGATTTCATTAGAAAGATTCACTTGACAATCAGCAGGGTTTGTGGTGTTTGTATTGGTTGCCATATCACCGTTTACTTCAACTTCGTTCCATGTAGTTCCACCATTGGTAGACCAAAGTACGTAGGTAGTTTCAGCATAACGACGATGAGATTGTTCGAATTTCAATAATACGTTTGCCTCTGAAGTTAAATCAATATTTTGATTAAAAACAATAGACGCATTTTGAGTAGCATTTCCACCTGCTGCATCAGAGTTGATAAAAGCAAATCCGTTCGCTGCAGTAGTATGACCTGCTGGCGCAAGCGCTGCTACTGGAATTCCTGCAACATTGGTTGTTATTGTCCAATCTCCAGAAGTATGCGCCGGCGTACCTTGCGGATCATTAGAGGTTATCCACTGTGCTGGGTTAGAGAAATCATTTTGCCAAATGGTGATTCCTTTCTCTGGGGCAACCACACCTGGTTTCGCTTTTAATTCAAGCGGTGCAAATTTTTTGGTATTTAAAGGCTTTGCCGTGTTTTTTTGAGCTACCCCAACTAAACCGAAAGCCAAAACGCCAAAAAAGCTTAAGTAAACTTTTTTCATGTTAATATAATTTTAAGTTAATTCCTACTTACAAAACTAATGTTTAGGACGATAAAATCAAAATAAACCTTAATTAGTTTTAATGCGATCGATTCGTAATGAATTCCGCTAACGTAAATAAATTGTGCTTGGGTTGATTGCATTCAACTTCTGCTAAGTGATTCATTGCACGTTCTTGATACGCATGCTGTTTTTTTATGCAGTATTCTAGGACTCCGGAGGCTTCATAAAGCCCTTTTATTCCGGAAATTTTTTCGTCACTTGATGCCGTACTTAACCTTGAAAATTCGGCTTTAACTGCATCCGTTGCTTTCGATTGAAAGGTAGTGTATAAAATAGTTTTTTTATCACTCAATATATCTCCTCCAACTTGCTTGCCAACCTTTGAAGCATCTCCAAAGGCATCTAAAATATCGTCTTGAATTTGAAACGCTATGCCAAGGTTTTCTCCGAATTCGTATAAAGATTTAATACTTGACTCACTCGCGCCCCCAATAATTCCGCCAAAGGCGCACGCACAACCTAACAGAACGGATGTTTTTAGACGGATCATTTCAATATAATCGGCTTCAGTAACTGAATCTATTCGTTCAAAATCCATATCCATCTGTTGACCAATGCAAACCTCAATCGCTGTTTGATTTAACAAGATACTCAGCCGTTTAAATGTGTCAGCCTCATATGAAGACAAGGCTTGAAAGGCGTGTATCATGAGCACGTCACCCGATAATATGGCTATGTTTGTATCCCATTTTTCATGAACAGTTGTCAACCCTCTACGAACAGGCGCTTTATCCATGATGTCATCGTGAATTAGGGTGAAATTGTGGAATAATTCCAGCGCCGAAGCACCCGATAAACTTTCATGGATTGGAATGTTATATAATTCCGCACTTAGTACCGTAAATAAGGGACGGATTCTCTTTCCACCAATGGAAATAAAATACCGTAAAGGATCGTATAAATTTTTTGGTTCAGCTGGAAATTCCCATTGAGATAAGTGCTGCTCTATCGCGGCAATACGTTCAGAATATTCAATCATTTGCGCTTGATAAGATTAAGCAAGTAGGTTCCGTAACCGCTTTTAACAAGGGGCTCTGCAATTTGTTTGAGTTGCTTTTTGTCTATAAAACCATTCCGATATGCGATTTCTTCAATACAACCAATTTTTAAGCCCTGGCGTTCCTCAATCACTTGCACAAATTGACCGGCCTGCATAAGAGAACTAAAGGTCCCGGTATCTAACCATGCAGTCCCGCGATCCAAAATGGCCACTTTCAATTTTCCCTGTTTCAAATACGCTGCATTCACATCCGTGATTTCATATTCTCCACGCTCAGAAGGTCTTAGGTTTTTTGCAATCTCTACCACCGAGTTATCGTAAAAGTATAATCCAGGTACCGCAAAATTTGATTTTGGGTTTTTAGGTTTCTCTTCAATAGAAACAGCTTTGTTTTCCTCATCGAATTCAACTACACCATAGCGTTCAGGATCACTCACGTGATAAGCGAATACAATGCCACCTTTTGGGTTAACGTTTCCGCTTAACAAAGAATCAAGTCCCTGACCGTAAAATATATTATCTCCAAGGATTAAAGCCACCTTGTCTTTGCCAATGAACTTTTCTCCAATTACAAAGGCTTGAGCTAAGCCATTGGGAACCTCTTGCACGGCATATTCAAATCGACAACCTAAGCGGCTTCCGTCGCCAAGTAGTTTTTCGAAATGCGGTAAATCATGGGGGGTAGAGATAATTAGAATATCCCGTATACCAGCACTCATTAAGGTACTAAGTGGATAATAAATCATCGGTTTATCATACACCGGCATGAGTTGCTTTGATACCGCTAAGGTAAGTGGGTGAAGTCGAGTGCCAGACCCGCCTGCTAAAATGATTCCTTTCATTCGAAATGACTTTGGTTGTTCAAAGATAGGGAAGTGGGGTGGTCAAACCAAACTAAAGCCAGCGAAACATATCATCGAACATGCGCTTTCCCCAAGGCGTATTTCCGTAGTCTTTTTCCAGTTTCTCTCGAAGCTCTCTTAAGGTAAACAACTTGTTTTTACCGATTTCTACGCCCAAGACTTCTGGTTTTGGTCCAACCGAGAAATCAACTTTATCCGCAAAATATATGATTCCGCCATCTTCTGTTGCAATGCCTAGAATTGTTCCCGGTAAACCACAAAAACCTTCCGGACCGATAGATGGTAAAATATTGGGAGCATACCACGCATATATTCGCGTGGAGTCGTTCTTTTCATATATGGCTTTACGGCAATTAAAACCACAGATGGTACGCTTACTGTCTGTTATTTTCCAAGATCGAACGGGTAGCGAATCTTTTACGTAAACCGATGTGCCAAAGAATTGAAAAATGGTGAGCTGTTTATTCGGATTTAAGTATTGATAATACTCATTCTTGGAAGTTAACCACGCCATTTCATCTGCAGTTGCAGGAGGTAGGTATTTAAACACCGAAATCGTATCGTTAAAGGTTAAACTGAATCGATCGTTTTTAATTTTATTGTCTTCAGTTACAAAACGCTTCATCCGTTGATCCGTAAATCGTTTTTGAAGGTTTGTCCTTCGAGTGTAATAAATAGTCCCCTCCGAGTAAAACTGAGCGAATCCGATGGAATCGACCCAGATGAAAAGCCCTATTAATAGTATCTTAATGCCATCCTTCAAAATCATCTTCCTTCGTTTTGTTTTTATTAAATCGATAAGTTAACTTCAACAAGAAGTACCTTGTAATTAAGCGCGTATAATTATCGGTTATAATGTTATCGTTAACCTGTCGCTGTAGGTTTAGGTTTTGATTCAATAAGTCATACGCATTAATGGAAACTAACAGGTTTTCTGTTTTTAAGAATGACCGCTGGATTTCAGCATTTAACACAAAAATATTTCGATTGAATCCACTCGCGCGCTGTGAGTTAATGGTATATTTTCCGTCAGCAATTATCTTGAAGTTCCAAGGAAGTGTCCATTTAAATTCAGCTTTATACTCTTGAGTAGAATACGGCATATTTGAAGCAGCGTTAAAGGTGCTTTTAGGGCTAGAATAAAAATAATTCTGTGACAACTCCACCTCCAAGGAATCAAAGTTTAGCTCTAACGATAAGCCACCACCGATACTCGGATTGTAGGTGATGTTTTCAACATTGTTGATGTAATTTGTCATTTTGGAGTAATTCGCATTGAAATTAGGGCTAAGCTCCAGTTTTCGGTTGAACATTGGGAGCCCAACACCGAAAAATGCATTAGAAAAGATATTTCCATCCACATTCTCCGTTTTAGAAATCGTTCTACCCAAGGCATCAAAATAGGTGTTAGATGCAAAGGCATTGTTGGTTACTGTGGCACTTAACCCACTGTATAAATATCTTCCTGACAATGCTTCCCAACGGTTAAATTGAAAGTTGAAGGTATGAACATAATTCGGTTTTAAGGTTGAATTACCCACCTTAACGCGGTTAGGGTTGGAATTGTCTTGTACCGGTTGAATATCATTCAAGGAAGGTTGGTCGGAACGTGTGAAATACTTAAATACCAAGCGAGTTCCCATGCTTGGTTTGTAGGTATATGTGAATTTCGGAAGAAGATTACTGAAGTTTTGAAGGA
>JAIXRD010000170.1 GCA_027485365.1 Cryomorphaceae bacterium
CCAAGGGGCTGGACAAATGATCGACCAAAAACCAAGCGATACCGATCAGTATGGATTGCGCAAACAAGAAGAGGTCATTGAAATCGAAATTCCAGGTGGAGTAGAAGATGGGATGCAGCTTTCAGTTCGCGGTAAGGGTAACGCAGGGCCTTTCAATGGAGTAAATGGGGATTTAATTGTGGTGATTGAAGAGGCAGAACATGCTGAATTGAGAAGAGAAAATGAACACATCCATTTTGAAGCGGTGGTTACATTAACCGATGCGATTTTAGGAGCTTCCGTGGAGATACCAACGATTAACGGAAAAGTCAAAATTAAAATTGATCCAGGAACTCAGAGCGGAAAAGTACTTCGCTTAAAAGGAAAAGGTCTACCGAATATACAAGGATATGGAACGGGTGATCAGTTCGTTCACATGCATGTATGGACGCCAACGAATTTATCGAAGGAAGAAAAAGAGTGGTTTGAAAAAAATAGAGAGAACGCTAACTTTAAACCCACAGAGCGTGAAAAGGAAGGAGGCTTCTTTAAACGCGTGAGAGACATGTTTTCATGAGAAAATTCGAGTCGGCTTGGGATAACGGAGACTTTAGTTTCGCTAAGGTATTTCTTACCCTGCTTTTAGTGTTCGGTGGCTTCATGCTTGGAAACATGCCGTTAATGCTACTTTATCCGTCTGATCGGGGGCAAACCATGGCCGATTTGGTCGCTTATTTCGGTTTCTCTGCCTTATTCCTCCTTCAAATGATTCCTTTTGTTTTGGGGTTATTGGGCCTGGTCATTAGCGCAATTTACGTGCACAAATCTTCTCCATTAACTTGGTTCACAAGTCGGAATAAAATTGACATGAATCGAATCGTTTTTTCATTCTTTTTATGGGCATTATTGGTTATTATTCCAACGATAATTGATTGGTTACTTTTCCCCTCTACCTACACCGTTCAGTCGGATTTTTTGCCTTTTCTTGAAACATTTTTCCTTCTCGCTGTTTGCTTGCCATTTCAAGTCTTATTTGAGGAGTTGTTGTTTAGGGGATTTATTTTTCAAGGCATAGCCAAACGCACAAAATCTGCCCTCTTTGCTGTTATTATCAGTGGAATTATGTTTGGAATGATGCATATTGGTAATCCAGAAGTAAGAAGCGAAGGTTTTGGATTGTTAGGAATCTACATTACCCTCGGGGTATCAATTTCACTAATGGCTTGGTTAGATCAAGGGATTGAAATAGCCTTTGGGTTTCATCTGGCGAATAATTTTATTACCGGCATATTGGTCACATCGGAAGATCAAGCCTTTCAAACCCATGCCTTGCTGAAAATGGAATCACTAAACGTAAGCCTTGGTTCCATTTTGATGTTATTGCTATCGATACTCATTTTTTTTGTGGTTTGCTACAAAAGATTTCATTGGGGGAGTTGGTTTTCACTTCGAAATAATCATTAGTTTCGTTAAATGATTGAGGTTAAGAACGTCAGTAAGTTTTACAGTCAAAAAAAGGCATTAGACGAAGTTAGCCTAAGCATAGAGGCCGGTAGGATTTTTGGATTGATAGGACCAAATGGAGCCGGGAAAACTACCTTAATTCGCATTTTAAATCAAATCATAGAACCAAGTTCCGGACATGTATTAATCGGTGGTATTCCCTTAAACCCACTGCATGTTAAGGCCTTCGGTTATTTACCTGAAGAACGTGGATTATACCGAGAAATGAAAGTCCTTGATCACTTGATATTTTTGGCTTGCATTCGGGGATTAACTCATCAAGACGCGCAAAAAGCAGCCGGACATTGGCTTGAAAAGTTTGAAATTCAACCATGGTCCAATAAACGCATCGACTCCTTATCGAAAGGGATGGCTCAAAAAGTTCAGTTCATCGGGAGCATTTTGCATGACCCACAGGTAGTGATTTTAGATGAACCGTTAAGCGGCTTTGACCCCTTAAATATTCAATTGATTTTGAATGAAATTAAGGCGATGAAAGTAGCTGGAAAAACGATTATCTTTTCAACGCACAACATGAATAGTGTGGATGAAATTTGTGATGAAGTTGGACTCATTAATCATGGGAAATTGGTTGCACATGATAAGGTTAGTGCCCTTAAAACGCAACATAAAACAGGAGCCTTTAAGGTGCGGTATAAAGGCAATCAGATTGCCTTTGCGAACGCCCTTTGGACAGGGTTTGAAATCGTTTCAACGGAAGAGATTGGCGACCAATGGTTTCAATCAGTGATTAGAAGCCGTCAAGGACAATCCTTTAATGATGTATTTTCCTCCTTGTCGCCAGCCCTAGAATTGCACCTAATCGAAGAGCAACTCCCAGGAATGCAAGATGTTTTTCTTAAACTCGTAACCGATTCTACGCCATGAGAAATAGCATGTTAATTGCCTTTCGTGAATTAAAAGAACGCTGGGATAACAGGTTGTTTCGGGCGATGTTATTTCTAGGACCCTTGTTGATTATTTCAATGATTTATTTGGTGCTTGAATCTGGGAACCAAGGCGTAACGTCAATGAAGGTTCTAATTGCCGATCCAACCAATTTATTCGAGAATAAAATTGCCTCTAGGCCTTCAGAATCCGTGACTTATTATTTCTATGATGACTATATCGAGTTTGAATCGTTTAAAAACAGTCCGAAATTCAAGGAATTTGATGCCTTAATAGAAATCAATGAAAAGGTATTGATCAACAAAAAAGTGTTCCTTTTTCATCGCCAAGAACCAAATCTACAGCTCAAAATGAAGCTCAAGTTTGAAGTGGAACGCAGAATGGAAGAGGTGATGATAGAGCAGTTCACTACCCTTGGAGTAGATGATTTTCGTAAAATTAAACAACCCTTAAATATTGATTTTAGAAATGTGGATGACCCATATAATCAAGCGGATCAAGGCATCGCATGGGTTGGTTACTCTTTGGGCTATCTGATGATTTTCTTTATTGCAATCTTTGGAACGAACATTACAAAAAGCATAAACCGTGAGAAAACAAACCGGATTTCTGAAGTAATTCTAGCTAGCGTGAAGGCGCGTGAATTGATGTTGGGAAAGATTTTCGGGAATTTAATCGCTTCGTTTTTACAGCTATTTATTTGGTTGCTCTTGGTGGGTATTGGATTGTGGGTATTACAGGCATTTGTAATTCCAGAATTTTTTACCCCGGAACATTTATCGGGAGTTCAAGTTTCCGATCAGCAACTTAAGGACCTAGGTATGCAGACCATCTCGCAAGAAAACAACAACCTGGATCTAATTTATCACCGAATTAATTACCTCTGGGTGCTTCCTAATTTTATTCTGTTCTTTCTTGGGACATATTGGATTTTTGCGTCCTTCTTTACCATCATGGGGGCCATGAGTGGCGATGAGTCCGATGGGCAACAATTTTTAATTCCCATTTGGATTTTGTTGACCCTTACAATCTTTGCCGGTTATAATACGCTTTCATATCCCGATTCAGGCCTTACCCAGTTCTTTAGCTTCTTCCCATGGACTTCCGGTATGGTTTCCATGATTAAAATTACTGTAGGTGTTACCGTGACGGAATACTTAGGAATACTCTTTGCTTGGCTTATTCAAGTGTTGGTGGGGACCATGTTGATGCTCCTTGCTGCGCGTATTTTTAAACATGGCATTTTATCATACAGCCACCGCTTTAGTGTCAAACTTTTCTTTGACTGGTTAAAGAAGTAAACCCCTCGCATGATTGTCGCTGGAATTGATTTGGGAACCAACACCTTTGATTTACTGATTGTTGATGCTTCAACTTCCGATTGGAAAATGTTGCATCAAGAGAAACAATGGGTAGGGCTTGGGGTGGATTTTTATGAAACTTCCTGCATTTCTGATCGAGCAAAAACTGCCGCGATGTCGTGTTTAACCCAATTTCTTAATACATGTCGCTCATTCCACGTGGATTGTCTTAAAGCCGTAGGAACAAGTGCCCTACGAGATGCCTTGAATGGAACAGAATTCGTGAAATCCCTGCGGGATGAACTTAATGTCCCGGTTGAAATTATTACGGGTGAACGTGAAGCTGAATTGGTATTCCTTGGATTGAATTCTTTATCGAATTTTCCATGTAACGGATTGATTATGGATGTTGGGGGAGGAAGTACGGAATTGATAACCTTTCAAGATCGATCGATAAAGGGTTTGAATTCATTAAATATAGGTGTGACCAGGTTGCTGGCGCAAACAGACATTAATCGAGTGCTTACTATCAAGGATGTGGCTGCGTTCGAACGCTTGTTTAATGCGGAATTAAACGATAGTGAACGTCATATTCCTATACTTGTCGGGAGCGCAGGTCCGTTTGAAACATTCTATCACTTAATAAACAAGGTTTCCTTACCCTTCCGGTCATGTTTTCAGCTTCCGATGGACAAACTTCTTCCGCTTTTGGATCAATTAATTTACAGCACCTATCAGCAGCGGCTCACTATGGATTCTGTTCCAGAATTGAGAAAAAAATACTTGCACTTAGCAGCTCTACAAATTAAATGGGTAATTCAAACGTTTTCTATTAATCAAGTTTTTGCCAGTTCTGCGGGCTTATCTGATGGCCTTATTTCAGCTCAAATATTGTCCGAAAAGTCAAATTAATTCGTGGTTCCAGTACCTTGGGTTCTTTCGGAATACAATGTTTGTATTCATGTTGTGTTTTTCCCTCCATCAGTAAGATAGAGCCATTGCTTAGGAGAATACTGTGCTTCTCATCACCTGTATTTGACTTCAATTTAAAGGTTCGTTCTGCACCAAAGCTAACGGAGGCTATTACCGGATTTTTACCCAGTTCTTTTTCGTTGTCAGCATGCCAACCATTAGAGTCCATTCCATTTCTATACAGATTAATTAATACCGAGTTATAGGGATAACCGGTTACTTCAATTACTCGCTGCAGTATTTCATTTAATGGTTCGGTAAATGGATTAGCCTTCAATTCTTGTCCTGAGTACCGGTATGAAATTGGTTTTATGCAATGGAATGATTCCAGTCTTGGCGTTTGGATCTGTTTTCCAAACATATGAATTGTACCCTGTTGTAATGAAGGTAGCGTAGCAAAGTGATCGAAATAGCGTTGACAGGCTTCTTCGCTAAATATCGAATCCCAATAATATAGTTGATTGCTAAGTGATGTCATATCTTTTTCATCGATTGAACAGCAGAAATTTACTATTTTTGAGGCATAATGTAACACTTTTTATGAGTAAAGACGATACAATTCTTGGATATAAATATGTTGATTTATTACATTACCTGGCAGAGGTAGGTTTAAACATACTTGTTGCTCTACTCATCTTGATTATTGGGTTCTGGTTATCAAACCGTATCGGTAAAATGATCACTGGAATTATGAAACGCAGAAAAGTCGATGAGGGATTAACTTCATTTATTACCAGTGTTTCCATTATTTCATCAAAAATCTTGGTGGTCTTGAGTGCAATCAGTCAACTAGGAATCGCAATGACCTCCTTTGTTACGGTGTTGGGAGCTGCGGGTATCGCGATAGGTATGGCTTTTTCTGGTACCTTGAGCAATTTTGCAGGTGGGATTTTAATTTTGGTAATTAAACCATTTAAATTACACGATACGATAAGCGCATTATTGGTGACCGGAGAAGTAACAGATATCCAGATTTTTAATACATACATTAAAACACCGGACAATAAAACAATCATACTACCGAATGGTCCGCTTATTAATGGGACAATTATTAATTTCACGAGAGAAGGTAAACGTAGGGTTGATATAATATTCCCTCTAAAATATGGTTCCGATATTTCCCTTACCATTGCTAAAATTCAAGAAGCTTTATCAGCGAACCCAAACATTCTAAAAGACCCTGCGCCATCGATTTATTTTTCAGAGTTGGAAGCTAAAGCAGGTAAATTGAACGTAAATTGCTGGGTAAAAACTTCTGATTATGTGCCTGTCCATAGAGAACTTAATACTAAATTTTTCCAATGGCTAGAACCGATAGAGGATTAGCGTTAATTGATCAATATTGCAGACACAATGCCTTTGTTGATTTGTTGGGTTTTGAATTTTCAATGCACGAAGATGGTGTAGTAAGTTATTCGTTAAACATTCAGCCCAATCACTTAGCCACGCCCGGGTTTACGCACGGCGGAGTGCTTACCACCTTGTTGGACGCAACCATGGGAGCAGGTGCCTTAACGCTGGTCGCAGATGATGGTCAAGTGGTGTCCACAATCGAAATGCAAGTTAATTTTATACAAGCAGTACATGTGAATGATGTAATAGTTTGTAAGTCAAAAGCAATCCGAAAAGGTAAAAAAGTTATCTTTATGGCCGCAGAGATTCGGAATGAACAAAATCAATTGATTGCTGTTTCAAACGGTTCGTTCTATCTATTCGCTGCTGAAAAAGCAGGATATACATTAAATTAAAAACCTATGTTAGTAACAATTCTCTTATTGATTTTTACGGTGG
>JAIXRD010000263.1 GCA_027485365.1 Cryomorphaceae bacterium
GATGCTTGCCACGGTGCGTCTTCTAAGTATGAGGCTAATTCTAAGGTCCAATACATTATTTCTTATTTTGTTGAGTGTTATTTTCGGCAAAAGTAAATTTTATTTTAAATCTACCAAATGAAAATGAATATTTTGATGATTATTTAATCCAAATCGGTGGTTTAGCGGTTTGGTTCCCACTTAACTTCCTCTTTTCCAAATTCTTGTAAAATAAAACGTGCAAGTATGAATAAATAGTCACTTAAGCGATTAATATAGGTTATTTCATGTGTGAAACGGCGAGTTTCTTCATCCATTTCAACAATTCTTCGTTCTGCTCTTCGACAAACACACCGTGCGATTTGAGCATATGAACTTGTCGGATGACCTCCAGGTAAGATAAAATGCTGCAAGGCCTTTAAGTTAGAATCCATATCATCCATCCATTGTTCTAATTGATTGATTGCATTAGATTCAAGTTCCGGTAAGGCCATCTTGGTTCCTTTTTCCGCGGTTGCCAAATGAGAACCAATAACAAATAATTGATTTTGAATAATTGTTAATTGACCTTGGGTTTCTGAGTTCAGGAAGGTATCCCTCAATAAACCCAGGTGTGAATTGAGTTCATCCACTGTCCCGTATGCTTCAATTTGTGCATCTGATTTTTTTACACGAACACCACCTATTAATCCGGTGGTTCCATCATCGCCTGTTTTGGTATATATTTTCATTCGTTCTATCGTTAAAATGTTGCGCGTTGCATGGCCTCTTCAATGGTGCATGGTTCTTGTAATAATTCTAATATTCTCATCATGACGCGATCCACAATGGCGTCCGGACAAGAAGCACCTGAAGTAATTGCAATGTTGAGTAGCTTGTTTGAGGGTAAAAATTCGCGTTCTTCAATCGTTTTACTATGAATGTTAAACGACCGTACCAAATTTGTACTAACAAGCTCGTCAGCCCCTTTAATAAAAAAGGTTGGTATGGTTTTTTCCAGGATTTCAACTAAATGTGTCGTATTTGAACTGTTGTAACCGCCCACTACAATGGCCAAATCCGGGGAGGTTTCAGCAAGCGCATAGGTACTTGATTGATTATCATTAGTCGCATAACACAAGGTATCCCTTGTATCTGCCATATGAGTTTTAATAGCTGCTTCGCCGTATTTTTGGATGAGCACACCGCGCAGGTAATCTGTAATTTCTTGCGTTTCCGATGCCAACATGGTCGTTTGGTTCACCACACCGATTTTGTTTAGATGCAATTCCGGTGAAAATCCAGGAGAGTATTTGCCGTCAAAGTATGTGTAGAATTCCGCTGTCGATTTTTTTCCATTCATTACTTCCCCTAAAAATTCAGCTTCAATCATGTCTTTTATCACTAACGATGCGGCCGTTTGATTGCTGCGAGAAAATGTAGCTCGAGTTTCTTCGTGGTCGTATTTACCATGGATGATGATGGTATGGTCGGTTTCTCCAAGTTTTTGTGAACGATTCCATACTTTTTCAACAAAGGGACAGGTGGTATTGTATGAATCAATGTTTGCTCCAGTGGCGCGGATTTCTTCGGCTATTGCTACAGTCGTTCCAAATGCTGGAATAATAACAATGTCATTCGACGTAAGTTCCGAAAATGGAATCAGCTGTTCTCCATCAGGCGTTTGAAGAAACTTAATGCCTTGCGCCAATAAATCTTCATTAACGTCTGGATTATGGATCATTTGACTCAATAAGAAAATCCGTTTGTCAGGATGCTCTTGAATTGCTTTATAACTTTTTTCAATGGCATTTTCCACGCCATAACAGAACCCAAAATGTCGGGCAATGATGAACTCTACCTTAGAGAATTGTAAGCGAGTAGGACTGAAATCTTGCTTTCGTGGATCATCCAATTTTCTTCTTGCCTTCACCTTCGAAATAATCGGAGAACGGTAAAATGCAGGGATTTCAAATTGCTTCATAGTTTCCTAACAAGATTTAGGGATTATTTGTTTTAAACAAAGATAAAAAAGAAAAGGCTACCGTTTCCGATAGCCTTGTTTCTTATAAATCGACTTGTTGATCTTTTGGGTGTTTTACCTTGTAGGAGAACTCAAGTTTCTTATTCTCTCCAGGTTTTAATTTATACTCCCATTCAAGAATACCATTTCCTGGAAGCTCTCGAGCGAAGTCTTTCTCTAATAATTCAATCGTTATATCATTGTTAGTTGTCATAGGAACTTGATCTTGGATGATTAGTTGAATCGTCGAAGATTTATTGTTCTGCACTTCGATTTGGTACGAGAAAGTACGCTCACGCTTATCTTGCACGACCTTATCTTTCGATTTTTGTTTCAGCAAGGTCCGCTTAACCACAATGTTCGGATCTTTGCCAAGTGACAAGTTTAAGGTGTCATCCATGCTGGTTGGATCAAGATACGTTTCTCCTATGTAGGAACCGTCGAAGAAGATGTTTGCGCTCGCTGGAACCAATTGTAATTCATCTAACTTAGTCATTTGGGCTACCAAATATACCCCTGGATCTACCTTCGGTACAGAGTAATATTTAAATGTGGTATTCAAATCACTGTTTTTAATGAGCACTAGATTTTTCTCGTTGTTTGATTTAATCGAATAGGGAAGATCAATTTTAAATTCAGCAGCGATTAATTGATGCACTACGGTTGTGAATTGATCGGCGCCTAAGGCAGCTTTATCTTCTAGATTCTTATTCTTTGCATCATCTAGGAAATATCCTTGATTAAATGCGGCTTGAGGGATTGCTCTTGCACCTCTTATACTGATTTCTTCAAGCTCCTGTCTTTGTCTATATGCATAATAGTCAATGTACCAAGGATTTAACTCGGGTTTTGTCTTGTTTGCATACGGATTATTCGTTGAAATATTCAATTTTATATTATCCCAATCAATCCCAGAATTTTGGAATACTTGTGCTTTATAGGTCAAGGAGATTTTGCCCGTTTGTGAGTCGCTTCGGATGTCATATAAAGGAACCCAACCGGCTTGAGATACTAAATAACTGAAGGATATTTTTCCTGATGCCGCTTCAGATGCAGATAAGGTAATTACCACACGAGGAATTGGCGCATACTTTTTAGCATCATAGGTTTGATTCTGATAATTCTGCAGATTATCATAGCGCACTTGTAATCGCTGCTGCACTTTTTCTTTATCTTTTTTCTTCTTTTCTAAGGCCAATAATTTCTTATTGATTTCATTCATTTTGTTTGTGTAGTATTCAACCGTTTGCTTTAACAGGTTGATCGAATCATTCACTTTACCAGAACCTCGCACCGCACCGTTCATAGAAATGATATTCTGCGCGGCCTTGTAAATGGCAATTTCATCTTGAATTTCTTTTAAATCGAATCCGAGTAATTCCAATGAATCGGATAGTTGTGCCATTTCTTTGACAATTTTAGCTGGAATGCCTTCGTTGACCTTGACTTCCGGTTGTGGATAGAATAAGGTGTATTTGGAGTCAATGATTACCACATTTCCTGTAGCTTTTACTTGCAGTGATTTAGGATCAATGTAGGAACTGATTCCTTCGATGCTAATTTCTGTTATTCCTGCTTTAATGGTGTAGGAAGCCTTGTGGTGTAATTGTGCCCCTTGAGAATAAACGGTTGCTTCGTTTAAGGTTGATTTAATCAGTTCTTTTTCATTGGCTAGAAGGAATGTGCCCAGTACGAGCGAACAAACCAAGGTCATTATTTTATTCATATGTCAAAATTTTAAACCCTTTACACGTGTAAATGAAATGGGTTCAATCTGGTGATGAATTAGTTTATAATCGCTTGAATTTCAGTGATTATACGTTTTGCAAGGGCATCTGCTGCTTCGGCATTTTTACTTTCAGAATATATGCGAATTATCGGTTCGGTATTGCTTTTTCGCAAATGAACCCATTCTTTTCCAATGTAGATTTTTACGCCATCTGTGGTATCAACTTCCTCATTTGAGTAGTTGCTAGCCATTTTGCTTAGAATTTCATCTACATTGACGTTTGGAGTTAATTCTATTTTATTCTTTGAAATGGTATATGCGGGATAATTGTCTCGTAATTCAGATACCTTGCATTTTTTTTCTGCTAAGTGGCTCAAGAAAAGCGCAATACCAACTAAGGCATCCCGTCCGTAATGCGACTCAGGATAGATGATTCCACCATTTCCTTCACCGCCAATGACTGCATGTATGGCTTTCATTTTTTCTACCACGTTAACTTCTCCTACTGCAGCAGCGGCATACGATTGTTTATGCCAATCTTCGGTTACATCACGTAAGGCGCGTGTAGAAGATAAATTTGAAACAGTGGCTCCCGGAGTTTTTGAAAGCACATAATCTGCAACAGCTACGAGCGTATATTCTTCACCGAACATGCTGCCGTCCTCGCAAACCATCGCCAAGCGATCCACGTCAGGGTCCACGGTAATACCAAGATCGGCTTGGGTGGACTTTATTTCATTGGAAAGATCTCCAAGATGTTCAGGAAGTGGTTCTGGATTATGCGGAAAGTGTCCTGTGGGTTCACAGTATAATTTGGTGATTTGAGTAACACCAAGGGCATTCAATAAGGCTGGGACAAAAATGCCACCTGACGAATTTACCGCATCCACAACTACCTTGAAGTTTGCCGCGGCAATCGCGGAACAATTCACTAAGGGTAAAGCGAGTATGGAATCGATGTGTTTGCTTAGGTAGCTATCATCGTGCGTAAGTGTTCCGAGCTCATCTACGGATGCAAAATCAAATGTTCCTGCCTCGGATAATGCTAAGACCTCTGCGCCAGCTTGGGCAGATAAAAACTCTCCGCGATGATTTAATAGCTTTAGGGCATTCCATTGCTTCGGATTGTGCGAAGCGGTAAGAATAATTCCGCCTTGAGCTTTTTCTAAAGGTACGGCAATTTCTACGGTAGGAGTTGTGGAAAGTCCCAGGTCGATTACGTGAATTCCCAAACCAATCAAGGTATTTGCTACTAAGTTTGAAACCATCGAACCAGAAATGCGCGCATCTCGACCAATTACAACGCGTATGGTTTGATCAGCTGATTGATTTTTTAACCATGTACCATAAGCCGCTGCAAAAAGTACAGCATCGATAGGGGTAAGGTTATCACCGGCCTGGCCTCCGATTGTTCCACGAAATCCAGAAATTGATTTTATTAAAGTCATTGGATTATTTTTGAAGTTTGATCATTTGCAGCAACGCTACAGCACATTCAACACCCTTATTTCCGTGGGTTCCGCCGGAACGATCCAGGGATTGTTGTTTGGTTAGGTCTGTCAATACACAAAAACTCACGGGTTTGTTGAACTTAAGCATTACATCCATTACACCTTGTGTTAGTCCTTGACACACAAAATCGAAATGTTTGGTTTCGCCTTGAATCACATTACCAATTACAAGGACTCCATCAAGTTCAGGATGTTTAATAAATAGCTGCTGTGCTGCTAGGGGAAGTTCGAAAGATCCCGGAACTGATACCTTTTCTATGGATGAAATTCTAGCTTGCGTGAACACATCCATGGCGCCTTGGGCTAATGCATGCGTGATGTCTGCATTCCATTCTGACACTACGATTCCAACATGGAAAGCGGACGTGCCTTCAAGAGATTTTGCGTTAAACGAAGAAAGGTGATGGCCTTCAGTTGCCATCTTATTTTCCCTTTACCGTAGATACTCTAGCAATGTATTTATCTATGGTTTTTTGATTCCCATAGTCTGGATAATCATCACGGATTCGTGTGAAATACGCTGAAGCATCTTCAAAATTCTTTGATAATTCAGCATGCAATCCCGCTTTGAATAGATACATTGGAGAAGTAAACTCATTGTCTAACATATCAGCAGCTTCCGCATATATAGTAGCCGCTTGATCGTATTTTTTTAATTCAGAAAGACAATCTCCTTGAAGTCCAACAGTCATTACAGACATGTAGGTATCAGAAACAGAAACATCTTCCAATTCGTTCATTGCTTGTTGGAATTGACCTTTCTTCATGTATTGGGTTCCAAGCAAGTATTGTCCAATCTCGCCACCTACGTGACCATCATATTTCTTTACAAACGGAACTAACACCTTAATGGCTTGGTCTGTGGAATCCTTTTCAACGTAGTTTAATGCAGTCCACCATCCATCATTCGCTTTTTCATCCGCAGGTGACCAAATGAGTTGACGATAACCGAGATATAAAACCAATAGCGCTATGATCCCACCTCCAATGTAGGTGTATAACTTAAATCGTTTGTCCGTATTGAATTTTTGTTTGATGTCTTCCCAATTGAGCATTTCCATAATCGCGTATTTGGGTGCGAATTTACGGAATATTTCTGAAAATACTTCAATATGGCCCTGCAAGGTTGCAAGGAATTTCATCTGATCAGGAAGTGGGTCAACTTTGCACTAGAATGTTTAACCAAATAAAAAACAACAACATGAAAAAAAGAACAGTGTATCAACTCATTGTAGATCGCAGTGGGTCAATGGCAGGAATGCAACATCAGGTGATTTCCGGCTACAATGAGCAATTGCAGGCAGCGCAAGGGGTTCAAAGTAGATATCCAGATCAAGAAATTGTAATGGGTTTAAGATTTTTCGACCATAATGTTGACAATAATGTCGCGGATTACAGGCTTGTGAATGACTTGCTTCCCTTGTCTTTGCACGATTATCAAGTTAAAGGATCAACGGCCCTTTTGGATGCGATTGGTAAATCCATCTATGAGATAAAGACGCGTTTTGGTCACCAAATCACGAACGAGGACACGTCCGTAGTAATGATTATCATCACCGACGGACATGAAAATGCGTCAAGAATGTACACCTATGAGGATATTCGCAGAATGGTTTCTGAATTAGAAGCCACGGAGAAATGGAGTTTCACATTTATGGGGGCTGACTTAGATGCGATTGGGGCATCGAGATCTTTTGGAATTAACCCAGACAATACGCTTTCGTTTGATAAAGGAGATTATGCCAGGGTGACAAAGCACTACTTCGAAAATGCGGCCGAGTCGTACGCTAATTCGAAAGCAAATAATATCAAATCGAATAACTTTTTTAGTATCTTTAAGGACAAAGATATTCGTAAAAAATAATGAACGTACATTTAATCAGATCTTCCGATTTTTCTGCACAAACCTATCAGTCTGTGTTACAAATTGTTCGACAATATGAGGGGCCAATTGAATTTTTGGCCTCTGAGTCGGATGCGTTGATATCGAATGCCATAGAAGTGGAAATTGAATCGAAGGAGGCTTTTGAAAAGGCCGAGGAGATTTCGCGTACTTCTTTGTATAAAGAGGAAAAAATTCAAGCGGTACAATCTTACGAAACGGAAAGACCGAGAATATTTTTTCCGCACAGAACAAAACGTGCGAACTGGAAACACTTTTTTGACGCATGCGAATATTATCGATCCGCAAGAAAGCTACCGCCTGAAGACTTAGTTATCCTGCTCACCGATACCGCTAATGAAGCCAATTGGTTCGGAGGGGCTGACAAGACCATGAAAAATGCGTTCATTCACACGGCAGATTGGCACCATTATTTTGATGGCTTGAATGAGCGGTTTCCTATTGCGTATGAAATCATTGCATGGACAATACGTATGTTGATTATTAAGGATCACTCGGAAATGCCAAATTATTGGCACAACGAACCACGAGGATGCATGTCTGATTTTTGTCAGAATAAACGTCAGATTGTACTAAAAATGCGAACTGCGGATATTTGCATGGATTGTATGAAATTACTGCAGTCGAGCAAGGTTGATGTTAGGGTTTTTGGGCAATTAATTGATGCGCTCGATGGCGTTAGAAAGTACTTTTTGTCGATAGAACGTTCCACGTTTTTGAATCGTCCAAGCACCGTATTAGTTTCAGGTTATTTACACCGCATATTTTTTCCAGCTTATGGGAATTTAGAATTAAACCTTAATCCAAAACAACGGGCAATTTATTGTTTTTTCTTGAGGCATCCCGAAGGTGTGCGTTTGGTAGAGTTAGTAGACCATCGAAGTGAAATCGGTGCCTTGTATCATCGGTTTTCGAATTTTGGAACGATCGAAGAAATTGAAGAGTCGCTAAATTTATTGCTTGATCCCTTAGATAATAACTTAAATGAGACTTTGTCTCGGATTCGCAGTACCATAAAACGAACCTTAGGACCAAGAATTTCACCCAATTATCAAATCGTTGGAAGTAGAGGAGAGCCGTATCGAATAAATCTTGATGCAGAATTAATACAAATTGAAAGTCAGCTTTAATGTTTTTTTGTAGTTTTGGAAAAACAACCTATGAAAAAGTTAATATTTATAAGCCTATTGTGTTTCAGTTTACCTGTGTTTTATGCACAAAACGCGGTTGATTTGAAAAGTAAGGAGTCGATTGAAAATTGGTTAAATACCCATCGATTTAAAGCTTCCGTAGAAGGAGATTTTGATATGTATTTAGAAATTGAGCACTTGAATATCGGAGATGCACTTGTCTTATCGAATGATCATGGGAAACGTAAAATTTTTGGTCAATTAAGCTATCAGCTCAATCAAACAGCCCCTTCGGTGGTTGGAATTGGTTTAGAGGAAAGTTCTTTGGAGGTATTCATTTCTCCCGAAGGGAATTTAATGACTTCCGGTATGACCTTTATTCCAGAAAAGGAATAGTTTACGTATGAAATTTATTGTGTTAGGAGCCTTATTCCTGTTTGTTTTTACAGGGGTTGGACAGTACAACCTTCAATTAAATCAAGTAGTATTAGTTAGTAATACCCTACAAACCGTTCCGGCAGGAAAAGTATGGAAGATTGAATCATACATGCAGGCGGGCATTGCTGCCCCCGATATGATCGAAATTGGTACTTCTTGTGCTTATTCAGATCGCCATCATCCGATGATTGTAAATGGACAAACATACTACTTAATTAATGGGTCTCCTGGTCATGGAAGCAGCGGAACATTTTTAGCAGTGGGAAATCTATTACCCCTATGGTTACCGGCCGGTGCAACCTTAAGAACCGCATGTTCGAAGGATGTGTTAAGTGTCATTGAATTTAATTTGGTTCCTTAGGGTTGAGAATCTAAAAAAAATCCTGACATTAATCGTTAGGGTTGTGGGCAATACTGGGCTCGAACCAGTGACCCCTACCTTGTCGAGGTAGTGCTCTAAACCAACTGAGCTAATTGCCCTATTTAACGGCTGTTGCTTCGGCTTTTTCGGCCTCTAATCGCGCTTTTTCTTCCTCCTCAATGCGTTTTTTTATCGATTCGATCCAAGTTTTGTTATTTTTCTCCAGCTCTTTTACTGGGATAAATCCTCGGCCAGTAATAGGAAAGGCGTCCTGCATCTCACCACTGTAGTAAAACTCAAAACATAATCCGCCAAAAGTGTAGTCCTTTTCCCCGATTTTAAACGTGGAGCCGCCAACCTCAGGGTTTTTCTTAGGTTTACTTTTCTGGTATCCTAAATTAAATAGGGTGCCTAAGATCTCTGGACGGTTGGATAAGTCAAACTTGTTTTTTTCCCAATGCGCTTGGAATTGTCTCATTAGAAAGGCAGTATACAAATAGGAATAGTAATGGTCTCCGCCTTTGATTAAGCGTTGGATGGTTTTGTGTTTATGCGCCGAAATGGAATCGTTTATTACCTCAGGAAAGGAGTCCCTTACGTTAATCGTTTGTTGGAAGTAATCACCCGGATAAAATGGATCCTTTTCGTTGAACAAGGTACTTTCGATTCGAATGGCGGTGTGTTCTAATATCCCAGAAACCCCATATCCACGGTTCGATGGCAATATAAGACGAGAGTAGGGGTATACGTATTGCTTGAATTTCTCCCTTCCCGAATTAAACATGCGAAGCTGCTCTCCAACAACACACATAACTATAATTCGAGATTCCACTCCGGTGAGTCTTGAAACGGAATCAATGGCGCGCTTATCTTTTATGATGGTATTACAAAACTGCTTCCATACGGTGTAGTTCGACCATGCATATACCGATCCTGAATTGAATTTAGCTTTTTTTTTTTTTTTTTTCATCTCACGCATGAACTGCTTATTGTCTCTTAATAGAATACTGACTGCATCAAGCATACGCAGCGCCGTGTAGACATTTTTTTCGTGCTGATAGGCTTCAGAAATCACCTTTGCATTGTGTGGGTAATAACGTGAAAGCACCCCCAAGCGCTGAAACATAATGTACTCATCCCGGGCAATCGTAGCGCTGTCTTTTTTAGACTCGTTTCCGTATTGACTGGCAATGTCTTCGTAGTATCGGTTGTTGATATCAACATCACCTGCGTCATTAGTCCATTTGAATTTCACGGCCAAGGCAGTAAGAATTAAAAACGCTGCAACACCTGCAAGGATATGTAATGCGGTAAGGTAGGTGTATTTCACCCACGTTTTCCATTTTGGAGTTTTCTTTTCTTCTGTATTTCCCATGTATTGCTTTAAGCTAGCGGCCTGCAAAACTATGGAATAAAATCCATCTCAAAAAATTATTAAGCTTTGTCTTTAATCGAACGATGAATTGCGAAAAGTACCAAGATAATAATCACCTGAAGAATTCCAATTAAGGAATAAAGCGCTAAAGTCTTATTTCGTTCCAATTTTTCTTCTCGGCTATATTCCAACATATTTTTCTCGGATTCTCTTAGCTTGATTTTTGTAGTAAACAAATTCAGGTATTTACTGAATTCTTGGTCGGGCTTTTCTGCATTTTTCTTAAACAGTTTCCCTTCAAAATAGTCTGTTAACGCAACTTCTAAGTCTTCATCTGCTAATTTGCTTCCTAATGTTTTTGATATCACATTGAAATTAGCATTTGCTTTTTTAAACCCATTGTTCTTCAAATAGGATATCGTGTTATCCACTAATTCCATGCGCTTTTCTGAAATTGAATCATATTGGAATTGACCAATTAACTTCGTGAATACCTCAAGGGTTGTCCGTTTTCCATCTGATATTTTATTCGACCTTCCGAGCACAACCTTTTTACCTTCTAACTTATCCATCCACGAATAGATTTTTGTTATATGGTTGCGCTTCAACGTGGTACTCCATGTTACCCAATAGAAAAAATTATTCTTCATCAAGCTTGTTGCATCTGCGCTAGGAACTCGTTTATGTAATTCGATGTATAGATTGATAACTCGAATTTTTTCGCAAAAATATGCACTATCAATTCCTTTATAATCAATCGAACGTTTTATTAAAATCGGATAGGCCGTATCATTTTCTACTTTACGCTTTACCGTAATTTTTTCATAATCATCATAGTAATAACCCTCTGATTGGTAACCTGACCAATAATCGTAATAGCCGGGCTCGTATCTTTTCACTTTCACATATTCAACAGCGTCTTCAAGTCGATAAAGCGCATTCCACTCACCCCTTGGGGAAATCTTACGCAGCGAATCAACTTGCTTGTCGTAAGCTGCCTTGGTGCATTCCTCATACTTTTCTAGGTCTTCTTCTAGGATTACCTTTTCTCGTCGTAGCTCTTCTTTAGAGATGTGTACTTCTTTTCTTGAATTAGGTATACTATTCCAAAGGTATAAGGAGCTAAATACAACGATACCAATTAATAATATTCCTGATGCTAGAATCCAGATTAAGCGGCTATATGGAAATAAATACCCATTTTCGTATTTTTCAAGAAAATTCTTCAATTTATTCATTTGACTTAGGTTTGGTGTTTGTTAAAATTAATAATTTTTTTAAAATGATTCGAGACCTTATTAAGTTATCTATTGTATTGAGTTTATTAGTTTTTGGGCTATACTCCTGCGCCCCGGCACGCTATGTAAAACCCTTAGATAAAGGCGAACACGCGCTGCAGGTAAATTTAGGCGGACCTATTGCCAAGGTGCCAGGAATTGGTGTGATTCCTATGCCTTTAACCACCGTTGGGTATGGCTATGGAATGAAAGAGAATCTTACGCTTTTTGGAAACCTGCATACGACCTCCTTGCTTTTTGGTGTTGGACAAGTTGATGTAGGTGCTGCGTATCGTTGCTGGTCTGGAAAAAATATGGGGATTACACTTCAACCAACGCTCAATGTGGCGGTGGATTTTTATACCGGTGCCAATCGGTTTTGGCCTCAACTGGATGCGAATTATTATTGGGATTATAATGAACTTAAAACCAAAGCCAAGAATGGTAAAGGATTTTATAAGATTCGAAGTGTTTACGGCGGTATCAGTAATTGGTTTGATCCCTATTTGATTGAATCTCAAGGTAGAAAAAATGAACAGGTGTGGATTCCGAGTCTTCAGCTTGGTCACATCTGGCAGAAAAACCAATGGGTTTATCAGTTCGAGGCGAAATTCCTGGCGCCTATCTACTCGAATGAAGACATTGTGGTCAATTATCCGAGCGC
>JAIXRD010000264.1 GCA_027485365.1 Cryomorphaceae bacterium
CGGGCGGACAAGAATACCTACCCATCAATGATTCTGCATTTGACTTATTGCCCGAAAGAGGACCTGACAACGCAAAAGTGTTTGTTGGGATAAAATACAGCGCCTATTTGAATGTTGTATTGTTTCGTTGGGTAGTGAGTGCAGGAATAACCAAACACATCACCTTTCATTGTGGCAGACATACCCACGCGGTCTTATTGCTGACGAATGGAATAGACATTTACACGGTCAGTAAATTGCTCGGACATAAATCCATTACCACTACTCAAATTTATGCGCACATTGTCGATAGTAAGAAAAAAGAAGCGGTGAATTCTATCCCAAAATTGAACCTTTAAAATTAGAATTGACAAATACTTGACAACGCAAACCTTATTTTGTCTGAAAAAATGAGTTAAAGTTGACAAGATTTTGTCAATAATAAATATCTGATAATCAATTACATAGGTTGTTGTATATTGAAAAAAGTTTCGGAGATTTGCATTATGTACAATGACAATTTTAACTCGAAACCAATTTGGCAGTTCTCGATTGGAGAGTTTGAAGCCCGTCTCAAGAAGATGGTTTCAACACTCATAGAACTGGCCGTGACAAAGGCGTTTGAGGAGCGTGCAAATTTAGTTGCGGACACCTCCTCAGACACCCTCGATTTAAAAAAGGCTTCCGAATTAACAGGCTTGAGTTCCTCAACCATTTATTCGAAAGTCAGCCGATTTGAAATGCCTTCTTTAACAAGAGGGAGACCCCTGCTCTTTAGTAAAAAAGAACTGATGTCTTGGTTGGAAGCAGGGCGACCAAAAAACTATTTAAACATTTTAAAAAAGAAATTATGATTTTAGAATCGTTAGTGATTGATCCGTTCAATCCATTTTTAAGACGCTGTCCCTATTGCGGAAGAGAATTTATTGCCGACCAAATGGGTCGCAAATTCTGTGTCGAATACAACGGAATTTTAAACTATTGCAAAGACCACTATCACAAACCTCGAATTCACGAAAGACTTGAATTAAGGAAGGAGGTCTTAAATTTTCTGCACGACCTGCAAATGCCGGGGCCAATTGAAGACCATAAGGAAATGCAAGAAATGCTTCATTGGTTTTTAGAATTCGCATTTGATAATGTTACCCGTGAATATGCGATTGGGGGAGAATTTCTCAAGCGCATCGACCTTTGTGTGAAAGAAAACAAAAAACAGGTGGGCATAGAAATCAAACTGACTAGCGAATTGGAGGGAGACTATTCCCAACATTTCAATGGATTGTTGGGTCAACTTTCGTACTACGAACTTATTTTTAAAAATAATCTGATCGTTGCGTATGTTGGTGATTTATCGCGACGCACGAGAGCACACTTCGAGAAAGTAAGTTCAGCTCTCAAGGAACGCGGGATAATCGTTGTGAATATCCCTGAATACTTCGATGAACTCGAGTGAATATCGAGGGCACCTGATGTAAACATAAGCATCCCCGTGATGAACCGATTTGCCTCGAAGATTCACGGGGATAATTATTTTATTAAATAATGGGATAATGTTCGACGTTTTATTAATCCTTAAATTCGATAAAACAATTTATTTTATAGATTTTATATGGACTGCAATTTAACTAAACTATATGAGTATTTCAGTAGTTTGCCAATTCCAAAACCTAAAATTGATCATTTAAATAAAATTGATTTAGATCCAATTATTGCTAAACATTCAAGATATATTGGTACCGCTTTCGATGGCTTGATTAAAAACCACCTTCTCTTAATTCATAAAGAAAAATCTTATGATGGACCATTCTTTCGTGTTTATTCGCAGGTAGAGGCTGAAAAAATCAGTGTTAAAAAAATCAGTTGTTCAGCACCTAAATTTGATTCGAGGTGGCGAGAACTAAAAAATGCCAAACAGATTTATGATTTCAATTATGAAAATCTACTGACAAGATCTGTACCCAATATTAATGAAAGGAAAATATGTGCTGACCACATTAAAAAATTGATAGCCAATTTTAAGTTCGAACATTTTTTACCGACGAAAAAATTGATAAGTAATTTTGTTCCAGAAATTCATTTGAATAACAGCAGGAAATTTAGAGTAGCGATTCTTGAATTAATCAAAGACAATGAAATTATTGATATTAAAAGTGATTCTAAACTTGAAGGGATTAAGCCTGAATATACTGCTCAACTTTTCTATTATTATTTTATAATAAAATGGCTCCATAAATATGATGAAATAAAGGACTCCATATTATCCCATGTTAATCCATCAATTCTCAGTATTTATTATGTAAATTTTGATTACTTGCATCAATTTGACCCCTCTTGTATTTTTGATGATGAAGAAAGTATACTTGATCTTTTCGAAACAGAATTACTTGAGGGAAATAATTTAATACAAGAATTAATTTCTTTGGCTATTTCCTCGAAAAAAAGCGAGTTGAAACGAAAAAAACTTTTTTCAAAAATAGAAAGAAGAAAATTGCAAATAATTCAAGATTTAACGGTGAAGCATTTGTATTGTAATGATGGCGAAAACACCAGAGTGTTGATGAATCGATTTTCCAATAAATTAGAATCTTACACCAATATTCAAGAGGATACTAATGAATTTATAGAAATTAGTTCGAATTACAGTCATCTGGAAAATAGTCTAAAGTTGTGGGAAATGCAGGCTCCCCAACGTGAGTTTAAAAAAATAATGTTGGGTTTAGCAAACAATTTATATCCAGAAGCCACTTATTTAACTATGATTGGATCTTTTTTGCCATTAATTGAAGGGTCTATGTATACCTATGGATTTTCCGTAGGAGAGAGTACGGGATTGCTTCATTTAACCATTAAAAGTTTTGAATTGAATTTTATGAGTAATTATCAGCCACTTAAATTTAAATATTTTAAAATTGATGATACAAAATATGGTCACTATTCGTTAGACTTTTCTTTGTTTTATTTTGTAGAAGATCGTTTTACTTTGTATTCAGTGAGTGGATCACTTTGGCTTAAGGAAATAGTTGAAGAATCAATTATTTACACAAGTGATATTCCTGTAATAAACAAACTTCCATTAAGATCGTTGTCTGTCCCAAATACTATATTCAATATAAAAACTTCTGAATGTGGAGAACGAATATGGAAATTTGTTGGGTATGAAAAATTAAATATTGAAAATAAAGAATATAAAAACTGTGCAAAATTCATTATTTCAGATGAACTAGGTGAAACAACTAAAAAAAAAAAAAAAAAAGGAATAGGAATGGTGCGAAAGGAATATCCAACCGGTAGAATTGAATGGTTAATTGATTTTAAAATTCCAAAAAATAGCGGTTACATAAACTAGAGAATTTATAGAATGTACATCCCTGAAAACACGGACTAAAACATGTGTTTTCGAACAAGACCGTGAAGGTCAAAATAATAACCGTTAAGAACCGCTTTGCTTCTAATATTTTCGGGATAATTATTTTATGAAATAATTGGTTTTGGATTTCACAAAAACATTTTTTAATAAATGGACTTATTTCGTCCAATTGAAAATTATTATATCTTTGGACAAAATATGACCAAATGCAGGAAGTTATAAAAATAACATCTTTCGGAGAGCACCTCAGGAATTTAAGAGAAACCAAAAGTTTAACGCTAAAAAAAGTGGCGGAACAAATTGGAATAGACACTTCCTTGCTTGCGAAAATAGAACGTAACGAAAGACAACCAACTAAACAAATCATTAAACAAGTAGCGGAATTTTTTCATTATAACGAACAAGATTTATTGGATAATTTCTTAAGCGACCAAATCGCATATAAGATTCTCGAAGAAGAAGCCAATATTGAAATTTTGAAAGTTGCAGAAGAAAAAGTAAAATATCTTAAAACCATAAAAAAATGAATAATAAAATAAAAGTTGTTGAATTATTTGCTGGTGTTGGTGGTTTTAGAATTGGCCTTGAAGGTTGGAATGGAAAATCAGCAATTTCAAATTATTCAAAGCCTTTGGATTCGAATTACGAGGTAGTTTGGAGTAACCAATGGGAGCCATCTACTAAAATCCAACACGCTTCTGCAGTGTATGAAAATCGTTTTGGCATGGATAACCATTCAAATCAAGATATTGGAACTATTGAAGTTTCACAAATTCCCGATCACGATTTATTAGTAGGTGGGTTTCCGTGCCAAGATTATTCCGTTGCAACTACCTTAAAGAATTCAAAGGGTCTCATAGGTAAAAAGGGAGTGTTGTGGTGGTCAATTCATAAGATACTCTCAGAAAAGGAGAATAAGCCAAAATATTTGTTTCTCGAAAATGTTGATCGATTATTGATTTCTCCATCATCACAGCGTGGTCGAGATTTTGCAATAATTCTACAAAGCCTTAACGAATTGGGTTATGCTGTTGAATGGAAAGTTATTAATGCTGCAGATTATGGGATGCCCCAAAGACGGAGAAGAATTTTCATTTTAGCATATTTAAACGATACTGTCGTATATCAAAACATCAAAAGCACTTTGCCAATTGAATGGATTTTGGAAGAAGGTACATTAGCAAGTTCTTTTCCAGTCTCAACAATGAACAAATTCTTACCAAGAGAATTTAAACTAAATGGTGACATTGTTTCAATTTCTGAAAACTTTAATAAAGATGGAAAAATTGGAATGTTCGAAAACACAGGGGTGATGATAGATGGAAATGTAACAACTATCAAAACGCAACCGAATTACGAAGGCAACCATACAATTTTGAAAGATATAATTCAAAATGGTGAAGTAACAGCAGACTTCTACATTGGTAATGAAGAAATGGAAAAGTGGAAATATTTGAAGGGTCCGAAAAAGGAAATGCGAAAGAATGCGGCTGGATTTGAGTATAATTACAGTGAGGGCGGAATGATTTTCCCAGACCCATTAGACAAACCATCACGAACAATAATTACTGGAGAAGGTGGGAAGTCAGCATCACGATTCAAACACGTAATTCATACTCCGAAAGGCTATAGAAGATTGTCCCCTGTAGAATTAGAACGTTTGAATATGTTTCCTGATGACCACACAAAAATGAAAGGAATTTCAGATACAAAACGAGCATTTTTTATGGGTAATGCCTTGGTTGTTGGTGTTATAGAAAAAATAGGCGAAAATCTTTATAAAAAAATCTGCAATGGATAAACGAACGGACCGAGTGCAACCTATTAGACTATCATCTGACTGCTTTCCGCTTGATATTCATAAATCGATGTTCATAAATGATTTAACAATTACAATTCCTTCTTCCTATGTTAAGATGTGGGGAGATAATATCCTTAATAGCCATGATGAAAATAATCGGTTGTGGGAGTTAAATATAGATTATGAATCGCCCAAAGAATTGGGTAGACAAAAGGTATCGTTCAATGCCAAACTAACGCTTTCATTTATTAAAAACAGAAATAAAGAAAGTAGTTATCGGTTAAAATGGGATAATGATTTCGCTGTCCAATTGGCAAAAGATTATCCTAAAAGTTTTGTTCGGGCATTAGAATTTCATATTGGCGATGACCACTATAAAAACCTTAAATATACGGAATTTGACATTGGCGGTTTTAAAGAACAATTACAAGTAAAAATACATTGGGAAAATAACCTACCCAAAGTTAAAATTAAAGAGTTCTTTAGAGTCAGGGAGGAGGAACAAGGATTCCCAGAGGTGTATAAGCAGTTAAGTTCATACTTAATTGCTGATTATCTTTTGAGTTCAGATGATGAATTATTACGAAGGATTCAAATTACAGAGTGGAAAAAAAGAACTGAAATTTCCAAGGAACTTAATGAAAATAACATATATATATTATTGAATCGTGAGAAACAAGAGATTTATTTTGGTGAAACAAAGCAGTCTTTATCTAAAAGATATCCCGTTAAACAGAAGCATCATTCATTTGAGGATTGGGATGAATATTCTATTATTCAATTACCACCCGAAACAAGCGACCACACAAGGTTACTAATTGAGAGAGTTGTTATTGCTATCGGTGCGAAAATGTTTCCTAACGAACTTACTAAAGAGCCACCTGTTTCAAATACAACAATTGGATTGAAGTTAAAAAACAGAAAAAAATAATTTGTTAGGGGAGTTTATAACTTTTCAGAATATAGTTATCAACACCCCAACCCCACCGATTTCCCTACCAATATCTACCCCCGTGTGTCACGACACAATAGTGGCACACGAACAAAATAGGAGTGCTGAAACCCAATGAAATCAGGGGGTTCAGATGTGATATAGGATATTGTATTGGGAAGTAGGAGTTGTACCTAAAGAACTTGACCCCGTGCAACGACTGAACATACTTTGTAAACTTATTCAGTATGTATTGCCAAAAGTTGAAAGCGTGAAGCATATATTGAGAGAACCTGAACCACCTAAAAAGAATTGGTTTGAGATTTAATATAAGTTAAATTGATATTTTATTATTTATTAATATAACGCACAGCACGCGTATAGTAATTATATCGGTAAGAAGTTTCTCCAGAGTTATAACCATCACTTATTAAACCATCTTTAAAATACATTATCCAAGCAGCATTTTGGTGATTAACTTGCTCCCCAGTCCAATAAATATCCTCCTTAAATCCACCAATTTTATCTTTGTTTTCAAATAATAATGTCATTTCATCTTTTGAAGGTATGTGCCAGTTCTCTTCTCCAGAAATATTTAGTTCGTCGCAAGCTTTTAAAGCTTCATACCATTTCATTTTTCCAAAATCTTCTTTCATAACCTCCCATTTACCTTTAGAACCAAGGTCTAATATCACTGTTTGTGAATTAGATTGTGAAATTCCTATAAACGTAGTAAAAACCAATAAAATAAATAAAACTTGTTTGATATTCACGATAATTTAATTTTCAATCAAATGTAAAAATATTTTTCAGTTATAATGAATAACTAAAAACAAGTTAGTTGTTTTAATAAAGGATTTAGGTTTCATTTCCAAATAGACACACGAACAAAATAGGAGTGCTAAAACCTAATGAAATCAAGGGTTACAGGTGTGGTGTAGGATGTTGTATCGGGAAGTGATTTACGGCGTTGGGTCAATAACACAACGTACAGAAAACCCATTGCCTTTTAAATTTAAGTCGGAGTTTTCAAATTGAGTTTTACTTCGGGCATCGGTAATGAGGTGATCTACATCAAACGCTACCCCAATGCGATTGGCGTGATTGCCATAAATACCATATTGGCCATGCGAGCTCGTCCAAAAATTTACATATCTCCCCTTGCTTTGCCCATCGTACCAATTAAATGAAGCCTCTAAACAGGTGTATCGACTTCCTACAGGTTCAATGTTAAACGCATTCAGTTCATGAACTAAGGTCGCCTGTGGTCGAAGCCAACCTTCAGTGGATTTAAACATCCTGGCGCATTTCTTTACTCCGCCTAACTCATTAATCAGCGAAGTCCATTCGTTGATACTCGGAATATGTGAGCCATTGGGCGCAATACCACGCGGATCTTGCACGGCATACCAATTATATAAAACAGTGGTTTGATCTGTACCGGCCTCGTCTTCGTAATAACACCAAGCTGGACGCTTATTTTTTGATGCATTCAACCACTCTTCTGCCGTTTGGGCTTGAGGTATAAGGTCTCCATTATTAAACCGAGTAACACGTAAATTCTCGGTGGTCCATTGGTGTTCCCCCATGGATAGAACAGGGTACGTATTTCCATCCACATCGGCAATTTCCTGAGAAAACAAGGGATTATGTACATTAATTAAAATCCACAATCCAAGAAGGCTTAAAATTTTCATAGCTTGACTTTTCCTAAGCAACGAATTAAACCCGCACTGTTACAATACGACAAAAAAAAAGGCCGCAATTGCGGCCTTTAAAATGTTCAATTTTTAATTAATCACGTTGACGTGCTTCAGAAACATTGATGTTTCTTCCACCCATTTCGTAATTTGCCAAAGCTTCCATAGCTGCTTTCGCTTGATCATCGTTTGGCATCTCTACGAAACCAAAACCTCGTGAACGCTGAGTTTCACGATCTTTAATAATTTTTACAGAGGAAACCTCTCCATACTGAGAAAACAAATCTCCCAGTTCTTGCTCACTCAAGCGAAAGCTCAAGTTTGAAACGTACATGTTCATAAATAGAACTTAAATAAATAAAACAAATGCAATGAACATCGGAGTTGGACAAGTCCTCAAAACCACGAATGATTTCAAGAAAAAATACAATGATCGTTTGTCATTACAGTGCTAAACTACACCTAATTATTCAATAAACAATGAAATTATAGTTTATTCCTCGTCATTCACCACGTAATTCCCACAAGCTTTTAATAATGGGCCCAAATTATATACCCGTTTATTCATGTTATTAGACAAGGCAATAATGCATATTGTATCTTTCCGAAGCGAACAATACAAGCCCGTATTTCCATGCCACCAGCCCGTATGAAAGAAGAACGTGTCTTTGCCTTTTTTCTCCTTTAAGCGAATGCCGAGCCCATAATTCCTCGTCCCCGGATGTTCATAGCTATAGCCTTTAAACATTTGCTTTCTCAACGAATCACTTAAAAACGAATCTACGTGCGTAGCACGGTCCATTTTAACTAAATCCCGCGCCGTGGTGTACAAGTTCTTGTCGCCATAAATTGCATCCAAGTAGGTGAATCCATTCCACATTCCATTTTGATTGTAGTTTCTACAGAATTCATCATACTGCGCTTTGGTAGTAGCTATGGTAGAACTTTTCATGTCAAGGGGAGTGAAAATCAAGGCTTGCATGGCTTTTGGGAACGACAGGTTAGTGACTTTTTCTACAATAAGTGCCAACATCGCATAATTGGTATTGCAGTATGCGAAATGGGTGCCTGGTTTACTGTTTAATTGGATGTTAAATTTTATCATCAAACGAATGATGTCCTCGTTATTTAGTACGGTCTTTCGATCGGTATTGGCATCTGCAAAATAGCCATAGTAGGGCAGCCCACTCCGATGAGTCAACAACATTTTAACTGTAATTTCTTTAAAAGGGAATTTGGGTAAATAATGGGTGACTTTTCGGTTTAGTGCGATTTTACCTTGATCTACCAAGCGCAACACCGCCAGGGCGGTAGCTACCTTACTTATAGAAGCCACATGCATTGGGGTTTCTAGGGTCATTTCTTCGTTCGTTTCACGTTTTGCAAAACCCGCAGCCCTGGAGTAAATAATTACGCCATTTTTAGCTAAAAGGTATTGTCCGCTGAAACCTGCCTTATTGATCCAATTGGTGTAATATGCTGCTGCGCTGTCCAACAAATACTGTTTTCGTTCGGATGTTGGGGGCGGCATGTTCACCTCACTCGCCATGGATTCTGGCGTAACCGTAGGGTCATCTGAACACCCAATAAAAAAAAGACAGAAAAGGAAACCGATAATGCAGGAAGAATTTTTCATTGGCGGTAAAATTAGTAATTTTGAGTATGGTACCTGAGAGTTATTCCCTTGCATTTGAAGAATTACAACGCATAGTTTCTGAAATGGAGCGAGGCGATATTGGCATTGATGAATTAGCCGTTAATGTGAAACGCGCGTCTGAACTGATTCAATTTTGTAGAAACAAATTAAAAACTACGGAATTGGATGTGGCTGAAATTCTAAAGCAACTTGAAGAAGAAGGCGACGGCACAAGCGCTTAATTGCTACCTTTGCAAAAAAAAGTATGTCGGATTCTCGCTACCAAGCGCGGGGTGTATCAGCTGGTAAAGAAGATGTTCACCAAGCCATTCAAAATATAGATAAGGGCTTATTTCCAAAAGCCTTTTGTAAAATCGTTCCCGACTATTTAACCCAAGATGAGGATCATTGCATTGCAATGCATGCGGATGGGGCAGGTACCAAATCGTCCTTAGCCTATATGTATTGGAAAGAAACGGGTGATTTATCCGTTTGGAAAGATATTGCGCAAGATGCCTTAATCATGAACATCGATGATTTACTTTGTGTGGGGGCCACCGGACCAATTTTAGTTTCCTCGACCATAGGAAGAAATAAACGCTTAATTCCCGGGGAAGTAATCAAAGCCATTATTGAAGGAACCGAAGAGGTTTTATCCATGCTGCGCACAGCGGGAATGGCCATCTATTCTACGGGCGGAGAAACGGCTGATGTGGGTGATTTAGTACGTACGATCATCGTAGATTCCACGGTAGTTTGTCGCATGAAGCGTAGCGATGTAGTAAGTAATCACACCATTAAACCCGGAAATGTAATTGTAGGGTTCGCTTCTTACGGTGAAGCAACGTACGAAAGCGAATACAACGGCGGGATGGGTAGCAATGGACTCACTGCGGCACGTCACGATGTGTTCAATAAAACATTAGCAGAGAAGTATCCTGAAAGTTACGATCAAGGAATTCCATCGGACTTAGTTTACAGTGGGTCGAAATCACTCACAGATTCAGTTGAAGGTGCTCCGATAAATGCCGGAAAGCTCGTGCTTTCACCAACACGAACTTATGCCCCCTTGATCATTCAAATCCTGTCCAAATACCGCCGACAAATTGATGGTATGGTACATTGCTCCGGTGGGGGACAAACCAAGGTGTTACACTTTGTGGATGACGTGCATATTATTAAAGACCAGTTATTTCCGTGTCCTCCCCTATTCAATATGATTCAGCAAGAATCAGGTACATCTTGGCAAGAGATGTACAAAGTATTCAATATGGGACATCGATTTGAAATATATACGGATGCTGAAAGTGCGGCAGGAATGATTGAAATAGCTAAATCCTTCCACATCGAAGCTAAAGTTATTGGACATGTAAGGGAATCAGCCCAAAAGGAAGTAACGATTCGAAGTGAATTCGGAGAATTTCATTATGAATAACGTCTTTTTTTCAAAATTCCTTTAAGAAAAGAAATGGATTTCTTACTTTTGCCTCCCGTTAATAACGGTGGGATGGGTGAGAGGCTGAAACCAACAGTTTGCTAAACTGTCGTACGGGTAACTGTACCGCGGGTTCGAATCCCGCTCCCACCGCAATAACGTGGAGGTTGGAAGGGATGAGAAACCGCAGGGTTCGTGCCGCAGCGAAGCGAAGACCACCGAAGGTAATCCCGCTCCCACCGCAATAACGTGAAGGTTGGAAGGGATGAGAAACCGCAGGGTTGGTTAAACAAAAAAGATAGAACATCAACAACGGGTGATGGGCATTAAAGATACTAGAAGATGATTCGTTCGGGGCGTAGCGTAGTCCGGTCATCGCGCCTGGTTTGGGACCAGGAGGTCGCAGGTTCGAATCCTGCCGCCCCGACTGGGGATGAGCAATCATCCCCTTTTTTTTTATAGGTCC
>JAIXRD010000246.1 GCA_027485365.1 Cryomorphaceae bacterium
GGGAATAATCACTAGCACCTCAAGCCAATCTCACTAAAAATTGCCCTTTCAAGAAGAACAAGGTAATTTTCGAATTTTTATCTTCTTGTTTTATCAATGAATCTTACCTTTGTAGTTCATTGTATACCAATATGACCGTTTCTGAGATACGCCAACAGTTTTTTGATTTTTTCGAACGCAAGGGACACGCTATTGTCCCTTCTGCCCCGCTTGTAATTAAAAACGACCCTACCCTGTTATTTACCAATGCAGGAATGAATCAATTTAAAGATTACTTTTTAGGGAATGAATCCGCTCCCGTAAAGCGTATTGCCAACTCGCAAAAATGCTTGCGCGTTTCAGGAAAACACAATGACCTCGAAGAAGTTGGTGTAGACACCTATCATCATACCTTGTTTGAAATGCTTGGTAATTGGTCCTTTGGTGATTATTTCAAAAAAGAAGCCATTGAATGGGCTTGGGAGCTTTTGACCGAAGTCTACAAGCTGAATCCACAAGATTTATATGTTACCGTATTCGAAGGAGACGAAACAGATAAGGTTCCCATGGACTCCGAATCCAACGAATTATGGGCAAAACTGATTGACCCATCACACATCTTATTAGCCTCTAAAAAGGATAATTTTTGGGAAATGGGCGATACAGGTCCGTGCGGTCCGTGTACAGAAATACACGTAGATTTAAGAAGCACGGAAGAAAAATCAAACATTCCCGGTGCATCACTTGTAAATAATGACCATCCGCAAGTTATTGAGATATGGAACCTGGTGTTCATGCAGTTTAACCGTAAGGCAAATGGTAGTTTAGAACCACTTCCCGCAACGCATGTAGACACGGGAATGGGATTAGAACGCTTAGCGATGGCGCTTCAAGGGAAACAAAGTAACTACGATACCGATTTGTTTCAAGCGCTTATTCAGCACATGGAAAAACTTGCAGGTAAAGGATATGGTAAATCAGAACCAACGGATATAGCCTTGCGTGTTATAGCCGACCATATCCGAGCGATTGCTTTTTCTATTGCAGACGGTCAGCTACCCGCAAACAATGGCGCTGGCTATGTGATTCGAAGAATTTTACGTCGTGCCGTTCGCTACGGATACCAAACCCTTGAATTGAAAGAACCCTTTCTGTTCACCTTAATTCCGGTGCTCGTAGAACAAATGGGACATCCGTATAAGGAATTAGTTTCTCAAGAAAACTTAATCACCAAAGTTATCCGCGAAGAAGAACTAAGCTTTTTCAGGACCTTAGAGCAAGGCATTAAACGAATGGATTTATTGATGGAGGCGACACGAGGTCAACACAATAATACCCTTGAAGGCACTGCTGTATTTGAATTATATGATACCTATGGGTTTCCACTAGACCTTATTCAACTTATTGGCCGAGAGCATGGTTTTTCAGTAGATGAAGCAGGATTCAATCAAGAATTAACCAAACAAAAGGAGCGTTCTCGTGCTGCTACAGGCATTGAAACCGACGACTGGCAGCAAGTAAATGAAGAAAACCCTACGGAATTTATTGGATATGATGTAATTCAATGCGATACGACCATCATTAGATACCGAAAAGTAACTCAGAAACAACGCGAATTCTATCAGTTGGTGCTTAGTCAAACACCATTCTATGCCGAAAGTGGCGGTCAAGTTGGTGATACCGGTTGGTTAATCGATTCACAGGGAAATAAAACCCGAATCTTCGATGTAAAGAAGGAAAACAACTTAATTGTGCATTTATGCGAATCGTTACCAGCGAGTCTAGGCGAAACATTGAGCGCACAAATTGAATTAAACCGAAGAATAAACATTCAAAAAAACCACAGTGCCACGCATTTATTGCATCACGCATTACGGACTGTACTTGGAACGCATGTGGAACAAAAAGGCTCCTTAGTAAGCCCCGACTATCTTCGATTTGATTTTTCGCACTTTGCTAAGGTCACCGAAGAAGAAATGGAACAGGTGATTTCACTCATGGAACAGCAAATTTCGGCGAACATTCCGTTGAACGAGAAACGAAATACCCCTATCAGTGAAGCACAATCAATGGGTGCAATGGCCCTATTTGGCGAAAAATATGGTGATTTGGTTCGTGTGATTCAATTTGGAGAGTCGATTGAATTGTGTGGAGGAACTCATGTAAAGTCAACCGGTGAAATCGGTTTAATTCATATTCAATCTGAAGCAGCTGTAGCGGCGGGAATTCGACGCATTGAAGTAATTTCCGGTCAAGCGGCCGAAACCTATTTCAAACAGGAATCTGCCTTAATGACTGAGGTACGTACGATGTTCAAAAATCCAAAGGATGTACTCAAAAGCATCCAAGATTTAATGGATCAAAATCAAGGATTAGGAAAAGAAATCGAAGCATTAATCAAGGAGCGAAATAAAGGAATTAAGCGTGACTTGGAAAGCAAGCTTGAAGAAATCAATGGGATTCCATGCGTATGTCAAGAGGTATCCATCGACACTAATTCGGTTAAAGACATTTTGTTTCAGCTTAAAGGTCAATACCCAAGTTTTGTTGGTATTATAGGAAATATTGATGGCGATAAATGTGGGCTAAGTGTAATCATCTCCGATGATTTAGTGGCATCTAAGTTGTGGAATGCTACCCAATGGATTAGAGAAGTAGCGCCAATGATACAAGGCGGTGGCGGCGGACAACCCTTCTTTGCTACAGCAGGAGGTAAAAACAGCAACGGAATTAAAAGCGCTTTATCAGCACTTAAAAACAAGCTATAAGCATTGAGTTCGATTGAGATAACGGTAGCCATTTGCACATACAACCGAGAACGGTATTTACCTCAGTTGTTTGAATCCATATTGCGTCAAACGCTTGCTCCCGAGCGCTTTGAAATCATTCTGATTGACAATAATTCACCTGGGAATACCCACGAACTTTTCACAGAATTCGCTGCGAAAAACCCAACACATCTTACACACTATTTTCTAGAAACAAACCAAGGCTTATCCTTTGCGAGAAATCGTGCGATCAAAGAATCTTCAGCCCCAATCATTACTTTTTTAGATGATGATGCATTTATTGATGAGAATTATTTGAGTGTGCTCATTGAATCATTCAATAAACACCCAGATTGCGGATGCATTGGCGGACCAATACTTCTTCATTATGAAGACATTAAGCCAAGCTGGGAAAACCTTTACTTGAATTCTTTGCTTGGATATTTTAACAAAGGTGAAGATCCTTTTTACTTCAATCGTACCGATTATCCGCGTGGATCAAATATGGCATTCAGAAATTTAGTATTTGAAAAAGCAGGCGTGTTTAATGTGGCCTTAGGTCGAATTGGTAACAACTTATTTGGTGGAGAAGAGAAAGACCAATTCAATCGAATTTATGAGGCTGAAATCCCTGTACTGTATGAACCCCAAGCCATAGTGCACCATTGTGTTCCGAGGGAACGAACAACCTTTGCTTTCATTAAAAAACAAGCATTAGGGACCGGTGTAAGCGAACGTTTACGAAGCAAAAACGAAGGGTTGATGAGCTACACTAAACGTATTTTCGTAGAAGGAATAAAATGGTGTGGAAGTATTGTTCTTTGGTTTCTATATGCGTTACAATTCAAATTTGCCAAAGGAAATATGATACTTTTCTTTCGGTTTTGGGTAACCCGAGGCCTTCTTTTTAAGTATGACAAGGCATGAGAATTCTATTGTGCATACAATCGTTCATTGTTGGTTTGATTCAAACCAAACTGAGTGCCATGAGAATTCTCTTACAAAGTAATTTTATCGGGATAGTTCAGCATGAAACACAAACTAAACCTTTGTTAATCTTAGGCAATGGACCATCCCTTAATGATACACTAAAAAATAATGCTGCAGCCTTGTTGGAAGGATTTGATTCAATGGCAGTCAATGCGGCAGCATGCAGCGATCAATTCAGCGCGCTTCAACCCAATTTATATATTTTAAACGCAGTAACCTATTTCCAGAACGATTCGGAATTATCTCCTTTTTATATTCAAGCGAAGTACGATTTATTTGAAGCCTTAAAAGCAAAAACAAGGTGGGAAATGACCTTATTGGTTCCGTTTCGCGCAAAGAAAAGTACTGATTTTCAACAGCTAATAGCATCCAACCCAAACTTAAAAGTCCGTTATTTCAATCAAACGCCAGTCGAAGGACTTAACTTTTGGTCGCACCGTTGGTATAATATAGGTTGGGGCATGCCACGTCCACACAACGTACTAATTCCTGGAATAATGACTGGAATTCGCCTGGGTTATAAAACCATCGCAATCGTTGGGGCAGATCATTCATGGCTCGCCGATCTTTCGGTAAACGATAAGAATGAGGCCTTACTGCGTCACGTGCACTATTATGCAACGGATGGCACGCAACCGATGAAGGTAGAGGATCGAATCGATCGCCCGCGAAAACTGCATGAAATCATTCACAAGTTTTACTTATCCTTTAAAGGCTATTGGCAAATTAGAGCATATGCCAATAAAAAACAGGTGTCCATTATTAATGCAAGCAGCGTAAGCATGATCGATGCATTTGATCGAAAACCCTTAGCCCAACTACTCAACGTTACCGATAAAAATTAATGTAACTTTACTTCAATGAAAGACAGATCCATATTAATCACTGGCGGAACCGGTTCGCTTGGAAAGGCGTTAACCAAACACATCTTAACAACATATCCTGAAGTCAAACGCCTTGTTATCTATTCAAGAGATGAACAAAAGCAGTTTGAAATGGAACAAGAATTCCCCATATCTAAGTATCCTCAAATTAGGTACTTCATTGGCGACGTGCGTGATGGAGAGCGTTTGGAACGAGCATTTGAAGGCATTGATAGCGTTATTCATGCCGCGGCAATGAAGCATGTGCATATTGCCGAGTACAATCCGGATGAATGCGTTAAAACAAACGTAGGCGGTGCCGAAAACGTAATTAAAGCGGCGCTGAAATCACAAGTAAAAGATGTGGTGGCCTTATCAACAGATAAAGCATGTGCACCGATAAATTTATACGGGGCGACTAAATTAACCTCTGACAAACTCTTTGTGGCGGCGAATAACATACGCGGAAAACGAGATATTAAATTTTCAGTAGTCCGTTATGGAAATGTCATGGGATCGAACGGATCTGTTATCCCATTCTTCATTAAGCGAAAACAATTGGATGGTGTCTTACCGATTACCGTTGCTGAAATGACGCGATTTAACATCTCCTTACAAGAAGGAGTCGACATGGTCATGCACGCGTTGGAGCACGCTTGGGGAGGAGAAATCTTTGTTCCTAAAATACCATCCTATCGAATCACGGATGTTGCTGAGGCGATTGGACCGGCATGCGAAAAGCCAATCATCGGGATTCGTCCGGGAGAAAAAATTCATGAAGAGATGATCAGCTCATCGGATTCATTCTTCACGTATGATTTAGGGAAATACTATACCATTATACCTCAAGCGCCCATTTGGAACTTACAAGCGTATATTAAGACAAACGCAGCACAAAAGGTTAAAGAAGGGTTCTCTTATAATTCAAAAGATAATACGGATTGGGAGACCATTGATAGTTTGAGAGAGAAAATCAAAACCTACGTAGGAGATTTTTAACACAAAGGCAAATACGTGCTTCAAGAACTGTAAATAAAACGATTGATCAACATACCTGGAAACATTGGCTTGAACCATTGGATTAAAAAAAATAGTATTTTCACAAGCATATTTGGCGGACCTGAAAAGCCTTACGAGTAAGAAAACTAAACTAAATTATTATGAATTATTATTTAAAAGCTTTACAAAATTATACCAACTTCAATGGCAGAGCGAGAAGAGCAGAATACTGGTATTTCTTTCTTTTCAATGTGATATTTGCCTTTGCCGCAATGTTTTTAGACAATGTTGCTGGTTTAGCTAATGATTTAACAGGATACGGCCCTATATATGGGTTATATGCACTTTTTGCATTTTTACCAGGTCTGGCGGTTGCGGTTAGACGAATGCACGATATCGGAAAAAGTGGATGGATGATACTTGTTGCTTTAATACCGCTTATTGGTGGAATTTGGATCCTTATATTATTCGCAACCGAAGGAAACAAAGGTGAAAATGAATATGGTCCTGACCCGAAAGAACAATCGAGTTCAGAGTTACTTGATTAACAGAGTACTATAACACTAGTTTGAAAATAGCCGGTAAAACGGCTATTTTTTTTGTATTAACTTAGTTCTGTATGAAAAAAACCATAATCGTCTCCCTTGCTTTTTTAAGCCTTAACTTTTTAGCCCTTGCCCTTGGTGGATTATTTACAGCAGATGGCGTTTCTTCTGAATGGTATCAAACCTTAAATAAAGCGCCTTGGACTCCTCCGGGTTGGGTTTTCGGTGTAGCATGGACCTTTTTAATGTGCTGTTTTACCGTATTTATGACTCTGCGTTGGTCGAAAGACCAAGACCGAAAGAAAACACTAATTCTCTATGGTATTCAATGGATATTGAATGTTTCTTGGAATCCCATATTTTTCTATTTCCATCAAAACCTGCTTGGTTTAATTGATATTACCTTGCTTCTTTCCGTGGTAATAGTTGTGGGAATCACAACGCTGCGCACCTTGAGATTTCATACCCTTTGGATTTTGCCTTATGTGCTTTGGTTAATGATTGCTACCTCTTTGAATGCTTACATACTTTTCTTTAACTAGGATACTAAGGAGTTTGACTGCATAGATTTTTCTTAACTTCGTATTTAATGATCGAAGCCCCATATATTATTCTCGAACTGGCCAATACGCACGGTGGAGATAAAACCTACATGCATTCCTTAATTGATACGTTTGCTGCATATCAAGGGAATTATGGCATGAAATTCCAACCGCTTTCACCAGACACCTTAGCTACGCCTGATTTTCAGTGGTATCCAGTGTACCAAACGCTTTATTTCAACCCACAGGAGTGGCATGAAATCATTCAATTGGCAAAGCAAACTAAAGAAGTATGGATTGATTTATTTGACCTTTACGGGGTACAAATTGTTTCAGAGAATCTTCCAAATATTCATGGGATAAAATTCCAATCGTCTGTATTACA
>JAIXRD010000191.1 GCA_027485365.1 Cryomorphaceae bacterium
AAACGCTGTGGCTAATACCGAAAAAGAACAACATCTGGAATTTGTACAGACTTTAACCAATGTGATTGCCGTTGCTATTGAAAATCAGCGGTTAACGAACCGATTGATTTCTAAAGACATGATCAACCGTGACTTAGAAACGGCTTCTGAATTACAAAAACTACTCTTCCCTTCCGACTTACCTTCCAACCGAAAAATGGACATCTCGGCTAAGTATATTTCTAGGCATGTAATTGGAGGAGATTATTATGATTTCATTCCCTTAGGAGATGAAGAATATATCATTTGTATCGCAGATGTTTCTGGAAAAGGGATTTCGGCCGCTTTGCTCATGGCGAATTTTCAAGCTACTCTGCGCACCCTGTTTAGGTACCAGCGGTTCGATCTTTCGTTCCTCATTGAAGAATTAAATAAAAAGGTAATGGGTGCAGCAAAGGGAGAGAAATTTATCACCTTCTTTATTGCACACTACAACGCATACACGCGTAAATTAAAATACATCAACGCCGGCCATAATCAGCCTGTACTTTTTATGGGTAGAAAATATCAACTCCTTCACGATGGATGCATTGGACTTGGGATGTTAGATGAACTACCAAATCTACAAGTTGGTAAACTTGTAATTCCACCTAAAAGTACCTTGGTGCTGTATACAGACGGTGTGGTTGAATTAGAAAATGAAGCGGGGGAACAATTTGGAATAGAACGAATGATAAAAAATGTACAATCGTTTTCATCCCTTAAAATGGAAGACATGAACAACATTCTATTTTCAAAACTGGATGAATGGAAGGGCGAATTACCCTATGGCGATGACACCGCAATACTTAGCTGTAAATTCTTTTAACGTAAAATATATAGTTTACCGAGTCCTTTATGGAAATATGGGTCTGCCCCCGATTCCAAGTGCTTTATTTCCTGACCTCCACTTCGCGCAACAACGCGATATAAATACACTCCGTTCGCCAATAAATCTCCGTAATTATCTCTGCCATCCCATGCAAAATCGGTGATGTTACGTCCAATTCGCAATTGCCCAAGTTCATCAGCTGTAATTTCTCGAACGACTCTCCCACTAATATTCATGATTTGAATGAGCATTTCATCTGGCAATACGGAACCTGTAAGGGTGAAAACAAATCGAGTAGATGTACTAAACGGGTTCGGGTAATTCATTACTTCAGTAATCGAAGATTCATGAATGACTTTAAAACTTATTTTATATTCGTAGTCACCGGATAGATTCCCTGAACGGTCTTGCCCTTGCACGAGTAAGGTATAGGTGCCATCTTTGGAGAAAAGTGCAGGATATAGAATTTTAAACTTTTTATTCGATGCATTGGCTGGAACCCATTCCATAACTACCGTGCCTTGCGCATCTACAAAGGGTATTTTTCGCATTTGACCATCCGGGTCAGTTAGGTAAATCGCAAACAGCGAGGTGTCTGCATCACTATCCATAATGAGATATGGGTTATCATCCTTCAAGGTGATAAGAATTTCACTTTGCGGAGCAATTATGTCATTATTTAGGATGTGTTGCCCATCGAACGTGACATCTAAAATTGGATTCACATCTTCTCCACCAACCGTAAAGGCCATCTGAAGAACATTGTTAATGTGGGTCAATTCAGGCTGGTCGGTTTGCGTAAAACTTTGATCCGTGTATGGATTAACTTCCACACGCAACCAATTATTACCGGTTAAGTTCAACGTTGGAATGGTGATCGTATCATACAAATGTCCATTGGCTAAAAGTGGCGCTTGACGAGGATATGCTATCGGGTGAACGAGTTGATTCTCATCAATTACGGAATAACTAACGAGCAATGAGTCCATATTAAACTCGCTAATATTGCGTATATCAACCGCGAAATTTAAGGGTTGTCCTTCTTGTATTGAATCATTTTGAGCAGACCAAAACATCGCAGTGGATGGGTCAATCGCCGCTTCCGGAAGTGGCGCAAATACCACATGCCAAAAATCCAATTGTGCTGGAGTTTGAAAATTTGAATCCGCATAAAAAGCGTTTAGCCGCGCAAAAGGAAACTGTGCGGCATTGATTAAATTATTGAGGTTAATAATAGAATCGTGGGGTGTCATCAAGGTATCAATGATGTGATCTAAGGCACCAATGGTATTGTACACCTGAACGCGCATTCGGGTCGAATCACCCGGAAGACCTTCTAATGGATCCCGTTTCCAAAAAAGGGACTGCCAATCGCTAACCGGTCCGATTAACGGAGTAGTTTCATATCCAACCAATTGAGAACCAAAAATCACAGTATCCATATGAATATCTTCCGTCCCTTGCGTAAATTTCTCCACAACAAACGAGGGGTCACCCTTCCTGGTTAAGAAGATAAAAGGCTTGTTTGGCCGTCCTTGAACAATGCTATCGGAACCCAAGCCAGCGAAGGTTTGATACAAGGAAGGAGCAAAAGTATTCCACCAATCATAGCGCGTAGTCATCGGAGAATACACTAAAATATAATCTCCATTTTCAACCACATTCTGAACTAAATTCTGGAATGCAGCCAATTGCACCGCACTGTTTTGATGAAAGGTAAAATACTTCATTGGTCGCGGTTTACACCCGGAATTATCATTCGCATTCCCAAAATTATTCCCTGGATTAACCACAGTACCATTCGGATAGGTATATCGTGTTTCCCATGGCAACAAGGTGGCTTTATCTACAATCGCTACGTGCAATTTTGGCGTCATATTACACACCTCATATTCTTGCTGTTCATCGTTTAAATACCATGCATTGTCATAGATCTCAGGAGCTGTAGTTGCCGCTTTAACCAAACAAGAAATGCCTTTCTGAATCGGGACAAATTCACGCAATTCTTGTTGAGTATTCATTGAAATCCCTGTGAAGGAGTTGTCTGTAAACTGAAAGAAATCATCTTGACCCCAGCCCTCTTTCCCCGGTATGTATTGAAATGAGCGTTTCTTCCAAACGAAGGGACTGTTATTCACAGCAACACGCCAATAATATACCACACTGTCAGAAAAATGAACCGGGTCCAAGGAATTAGATGAAACCCGAGTCCATTGATTCCAATTAACAGACTTCACTCCACCGGTGCCGTTAACATTCGCATACCTTAAGAACGATGAATTAAACAAATGGCTCGTATCCATTTCAAAGCGATACGAATTCGCAGGGGCCAAGGGATCAATGGTTGATGCAAATACGGCAAGGGTGTCTCGTGGAACGACTGCAAAATCAATGGGTAATATCGGTTCAATGCCATCAACTCGAATATTAAAAGACTTTACAATGCGGTTATTGTTAATTTCATCGTAGACCTCATCATTAAAATTTGGGATATCCACAGTAATCGTGAATTGATTCAAGCCCACACCGATTAGGGGATAAAAAGGTAGTTTGAGCGCTATATCCTTTTCATAATCGATCCCGTTGATGGTGAAAACATAACTTGAATCAGCCATTGAACCTGGGAAGTCGCGTAAAATTTCTAAAGCAAAATCACCCGGGATGGATTGTCCCAAATTGCGCAATTTAATTTGAATTTCAAGCGAGTCGGTGGTTAATGAAATATCATCTGGGCCAAAAGAAACGCGATCTTCAGTTAATTCAATTTCCGGTTTTGTGTGTGGATTAAGGCGCAACATGGGGTCACCGTGGAGCGTCATTTGTTGGAACACCGATTCAGTACTCAACGGTTGATTTATGTTCATTACGGTATCAATGGTGTTTTTTATATGTTCGCCAATGGTTCCTCCGTAATTGTGTTTACTAAACTGTCGATAGAATTGATTGGAGTAGTCATTTAGCGCACCCGAAAAACCGTAATTCAGTGTTCCGAGATATGCAATAACTCCTGCATTGGGGGTTAAGACAAACTGTTCTGATTTCGTAGGTACACTATAAAATATATTACCGTTGTAACATGAATTTGCGATTAACAAAGGGTACTTGCCTTGATTATTCCAGTTCTGAGGATCATCAATGTTCAAATCAAAACCACTTTGAGAAGAAGATGCGTGGCCGAAAAAATTCATTACGCTTACCCCTTCGGATAATCGATCGGAAATGCCTTGAATTTGTGCAGGCGTTAACGGATTGGCAGACTCTTTAACAATCCGCGTCGTGGTGCCAGCGAAAAAATCATCTTCGGCAATATCTGCCATACCATTAAGGTACGTTTGAAAAATAAACTGCTCATTGGCATTACCCCCACCAGCAAAATGAATGAGATGCTTTTGCCAATCTTTACTTGGCGAATCATACATTGATGTTGAATCTTGCGCAAGCTCAAAGGCCTTAACTTTATCCAAATAAAGCGCTAACTCCGAGAGGTTATTTGCGGATATCCTACCAGTAGGAATGAGCGGTGTCCATTTGTCCGTGCCGGGTAAATTAGAGGTCATGCTTTGGTCGCTGGAAGGTTGACCGAAAGACGGAACTAAATTCATAGAATAATTCAAAACATTGGCGCGGGCACCCGGACCAGTAGCCAAGGTAGTAGCCACA
>JAIXRD010000203.1 GCA_027485365.1 Cryomorphaceae bacterium
CTTCGTTATTCTGCGAATAGCGAAATTGGCATAGAGTTCAAGACTCTGCGTATCGATAAATTTTATTTTTATCAGTACGCTGAACAGAACGGGCCGGATAAGGCAGCAGCGTGCTCGTCAAAATTAAATGTGGCAGAACAGATCAGCTATTCACTACAGGCAGTCAAGCCATGTCCTGTCAGACCAGAAACCGGCCCTGTCGCGCCACCCGACGACCCCTATTTGTTTGTTGAACGGCAGCTGTCTTTTTTGTCAGAGCAGCTGGCCTATCTGCAAGGTCATGAAATTTGCTCGTCGCTAGAAATTGAGCGAGGTCGATTGCTCGTTACAAGTCGTAAAGTTGGTGGGGGGGCTCTATACTGCACTGGGAACGTCTTGACACCAGTCAATTTCCTAGTCTTCGAGCTGGACGATGTTATTCAAGCCCTTCGACGGCTTATAGACAGACATCAAGCAGAAATCCGTTCCGGGAGTGCAAACTGATGAATGTGTTGGCTATCCTGCCAGGATTTATCCCAAGTACGATCATAGGCGTACTTCGGCCTCTTGCTGATCTGGAGCGGCGGGGTGAGATCAATTTGCGGCTGCGGCTTTACAACCTTTCCGCTCTTATTGCTTATGATATTAACTGGTGCGATGTCGCTGTATTTTGTAGAAATTGCGAGATACAGGATATTCCAGTGCTCTACGAATTGAAGCGAAAAGGTAAAAAGGTTGTCTACGAAATAGATGATAACTTTGAAGAAATTCCATTAACGACAGAAATCGGGATTTATCACCGATCATTTTCTAGGCTCCATGTGCTTAAGCGCTTTTTTTCGCTTAGTGATATCACACGGGTTTACTCCGATCGACTTTCGCAGCGAGCTGAGTCCCATGGTGCTCGCCCACAGCTTATACGGAGTTATTTTGATAATTTAATTATTCAAGGGCTTTCGAGGAAAGAATCGGATGGGCTGATTAGAGTTGCTTATCCAACTGGTCGAATTGACGATGCTGAGTTGGAGGAAAGAATTTTCGCGGCAGTGAGGATGGTTCTTGAAAAACATACAGGAAAGATAGAGTTTCATCTCTGGCGTAAGACTTTGCCCCGGCAACTCGTCGGCGTTAAGGGCGTTGTGCTGAACAAGGCGGTGAGTGGCTATGAAAAATTCATACGGTCTTTTTTCCAGACTGGCTTTGACATAGGTCTCGCACCGGGGATTGATACACCATTCTTTCATTCCAAGACAAATAACAAATACCGTGAGTTTGGTGGATGCGGTATAGCCGGAATTTATAGTAACTTCCCTCCTTATTCCAACTCTGTGACTCATGAATATACCGGCCTATTGGCTGGAAACTCGACTGAGGAATGGGTTTCTGCGATAGAAAGACTTGTGTCAGACCTACTGCTACGTGAATCGATTGTAAAAAATGCTGCTGTCGACGTTTTTAGGAATTATAGTTTCGAGGCTGCTGTCGAGAGTTGGCGGGAATGCCTGCGTTTGCTTAAAGACAGCAAGGTTAAGTTGCCGCAATGGATTCCATCCTCAGAACAATGGCACCACAGACACTTTTTTGCTTCGGTCAACTTGGTGCCGGCGAATAAGGCTGAAGACCCTAGATATGAATACATGAAGCTTGCCTTGGGTTTGATACCCGGTTGCACGCATGTGCAATTTTCTAGTCCTGCAGAATATTTGAATTGGCCAACGCGAAGACTTTTTTCTGCCAGTATCTTTATCCTTTCTATTAAACGTGAGATCGAGACTCTGATCATGTTGTTGCCTCAGTCGTCTGGCGCAATCGTAGATATGACCGCATATACCGATGACTTCGATAGCGCTGTACGTCATTTACGTGCACAGGCTTCAGGAACACCATTGACTTTTCTGGTAACTAATATGCACGCCAAGACATTTGTGTCAGTTTCGAATATGCCAGATTGCTTATTGGTTAATGAAATCGAGCCTTTATCAATAGCGCAAGAGTTTTCATTAGATGGATACCCCGCAGCCTATCTTGAGCTTGCTGAGCGCCACATACGATTTAGTTCCATAATAATGAAATCAGGCCGTCTTGCACGGTTGAGGGCTATTCCAAATATAATCGTTTATCATTATGCACGTTGGAAGGGGCGCTTCGAAACCGTTTTTATGTGGATTAAGTGGCGAATGGGTTTTCGGCAATTTTGATTTTTTGAATTATATACGTCTGTAAAATTTAGATTATCTGAAAATAAATACTTCCGCTGTTTTGAAGGAAACAGTGATGAGTAAGTCGAATTTTACAGAAAGTCAAATTTTGGCGATCTTGAGCGAAGTTGAAGTTAGCTTGGCTGTAGCATAGGTGTGTCGCAAGTACGGCTTCATAAAGTCAACTTCATATCTAAGTAAAAGCAAATATGCTGGCATTGAACTCAAGCGGGTAAGGAGCTGGAGGCCGAGAACAGTCGTTACAAACCGATGTATGCGGATCTTGATTTGCTGAACTCTGCAATCAAGGATGTGATGTCTCGAAATTTGTAACGCTAAACAGCATCAACTTTGGCTTCATTTGTGATTTATTAAAAAAGGTAAGTAAAAAAAGCCCCTGCACTCACATGCAGGGGCTTGTCTTTTTTGGCTCCTCAACCTGGGCTCGAACCAGGGACCTACGGATTAACAGTCCGGCGCTCTACCGACTGAGCTATTGAGGAA
>JAIXRD010000153.1 GCA_027485365.1 Cryomorphaceae bacterium
ATTAAAAAAAAAATTAATATCAAGGCAACCACTCAACATCTCATACGATTACTATGCACAATCCAACTTTTCACGAACACCCAAGGCTCACCTGCAATTGCTGTGTGCTGTTTGCACGCTTGCGCGTTTAAATGCCCTTCGCAGGCATGTTCTGACAACTTGTCTTGTATATAAAAACCTAAATAACCCTTAAACCCCTAATAACCCTATGCACCAAGCAACGATTAAGCGCCTAACCCGAGAAGAAGTAGAAAAAAACTCTCAACTTCTCATTGAGTTTGTCGCCCTATTTACTGCAAAAAACCACCAAGAACTCATAAAATTGTTCCATCCGAAGGGACGTTTCTTTAACATCCCAGCGCGCGCCACCTTGGATGGGTATTTCTTTGAAGTGCTTAAAACCCGCTATGGCCTCTTAGAACATTTTTGCATGCACGTGAATTACGGGTTTAGCATGGACCACAAACCCGGAGAACATGTAGTTGAATTCCGGTTCATGGATTTTGATCCGTTCACGCACCCCGAGGCCGACCCCACCAAAAACCTTTTAAAGGAACTTGGAGAACCCGGCGATGACGACCTCAAAGAACTAATTTATCGCTACGCCCTTACCTTCAAAGATGGGAAAATCTACACCCTTCGCCACCCAAAACGCTTTACTGCCGACCTCGAATATTTTAATCTTTCCAACTAAACCACCAATGCAAACCCTCTCTGTCAACCACAAAAAAATCCTGCTCTCACTCCTTTGTTCCGTTGCGGCCTATGGGCTGATCAATGGGCTTTTAATCGCTATGCCGATATGGAAATATTTGGTCATCGAACTCATCCTAACCATTGGATGGAAACTTACTGAACGTGAAATGAAAAAACATGAATAAGCAGGCTAAGATCAATAACGTATCATTGGGTGAATTCTCTAAAAGTTTGCACTTTTTGTATCCACTTTTGGGAATTCACAGCGAGCATTTCAAGCCTTTGAAGGTATTTGTTGGCGTTAAGGGGTGGATTGATCCAAAAGAAAGATGCTTGGTATGTATTTTCGATACCAGCAAGACTAACTTTGCTTATTTCGAAACCGCTCATTTGTTTTTTCATGAGGCCTTCAAGGAAGTTCGTCAAATCAATGCGCACCAAAGCATCTACGTTTTTAACTTTCCCTACCCCAAGGTATGGGATCATTTTTTGATCGGAAAATACAGCCGATTCGGCCTCAAGTATAAATCTTATATTCTAAAGACCTGTATCAAAGATAAATGGCATGTCGCAAACATGCGCAGCTTTCTCTTCCCCGCGGAATACTTTGAACGCTATGCCCGTCTTTTGAATGTACCGGTTGAATTGCTTCATGAAGTTGGCGAATTGTGCAGCCATCCCGATATGAACCAAGAAATTATGCAACCACTTAACCATGTTATTAAGCCATGAAACCCAAAAAGAACCCCAAGAAGGAAGTCCACCAACTCGTTGTTGGCCAACAGCGCGAAAAGCAAAAAGAACAAGGATTCTTTGATGGGCGCTTTGTGCAACGTGCTGAACCTTCGAAGAAGATTTATCGGAGGGTAAAGAACAAACAGTGGGGAGAGGAATGAATGGTGATTGGTGAGCCTTAAATCAAACAATCGTTGAGCTTAGTTCTGTGTTCGCCAAAAGTACTCTAGTGGTATTGCATTTACTTTACCATTAAGTATATCAAAAAGGCGTAAATGACAATGGGCAGTGCTACACATATCCAAACAGAGGAAGCGATGTAATTACTACCAAACCTATTGAAATAGGTTAAAAATGAAACTGACTTCTTAAATAACTCGTCCGAATAAATCTTGAAATTTCTGCAACCCACGAAAAAGCCCGCCATAAAAATGGCAAAAGCCATTTTTAAAAAATAAACACCCAATATACCATCCAAAAGGCATAACCATGAAAATGGAATTATCATATAATAAAGGATAATATTGATTTCATTATAGGTGAGTTTCGTTTTTCTTGAAACATATAACAGGAAATTCGCTACGATGTTAAATAATGTATGAGTCATTTATTGGGTGAAAAAGTCAAAAACTATTTTGATAATTGAGGCTGCTTATTGAGACTTGTATTTGCCGTCATTTTATTTTCGGTGACGAATACTATTTGTTTTTATTTTGTCCACTACTTTCATAAAGAGTTATTATTTCATTCGAAATATCCTCAATTTTTAAATTCTTAGTTATTAATTTTTCGAAACCATTTTGAAAAAAATGGACATTTAGTAGGTTATTGAAACATAAACGTTCTAATTGCTCATAGGATATTGTGGAATTGTCAATCGGTAATGTTGTAACTGAGCTTACAAGATTATATTCAAAACTGAATTCGAATGCACCATACCAAATCTTTTCGTTAAATCTAGCCATCAGCTCAAGACATTCTAACATCTTATTATTTGGAATTTGATAAAGTAGAATTGCCGAAAATGTAAGAAGTTTTCTATTTAAATCACAATTCAACATACAACCAATTACTCTCTCGTCTACATTAGCTTCAAATTTATAGAACTGTCCTTCTCCGCCCTCACGTCTGAATTTTATTCCTTTGCCTGTTAGTAGTTCTGAAATTTGGTCAAAAATAATTTTCTGTTTCATAACAAATTGTTTGTCAAACACTACTTTAAATTTAATACCTTGGATTTAATTATTCACTACCTCCACCCAAATTTTGTCGGGATAGGCCCCATCAAAAACATATTCAGTGACAGGACATAACCACATGCGGTGGTTTGATAATTCAGGGATTTGGTAATACATCCCATAGTCTACCTGTGCATGTCCTACCCGGTCTAAAACACCTAAATTCATTCCCAAGCGTTCAGACACCAAGGTATATTGGGCTGTTTCAAATGGCGTTGTTTCTAATTTCAAGCTTATCGCATTGCCATGATTACTCAATATATCTAAAAATGCATCGGAACCATCGACCATTAATAGATTGTTGTATGAACCCAAGCCTGCTTCTATGTAATCCGGCAAGTCCACATACCATAAATTGTTTTGTTTGTAAAATCGTTTAATCATAATAAAAATTTTGGTCAAATTTAAACGCGACTCCGAGCCAACACCACTTCCTTGCAAGCTTGTAAGCCGGGGAATTTAGATTGGGGATTGGGGAAGGTTTTGGGGAAAATTAATGAGGACTGAACTTATTTATTTACGTTAATTTAAAACTCATTGAAGAAGAAAGGAAAATCAAAAAATGATTATTGCTAAAAACGATCCTTTAATTTGAACTACTAATTTTAAAGAAAATTATTTGTCAATAAATAATCAAGTTTATCGTGAATAAAGTTTTTTAACTTTAATAAAATTAAAAAAATGAGATTAATTTTTCTATTGTTCATAATACTAAATCTTAGTCAGTCCATATATTCTCAAAGTACTAAACTTTCTGATTTGGAAAAACAATCAAACGACATTCAGAAAGAACTGACAGAAAAACAAAGAATATTTAATTCGAAATTAACAGAATACGATTCAATATTAGAATCCCGCATAAACTATGCACAAAATGTTTCAAAGGAATTAAAAACAAAAGAAATCCAATTTCAACAGATTACACTGCATAAAATTGTATTTTTTGAAAATACCGCAATTAGTAATATTTACTACCCAAATCCCAAAAAATCAAAATTAATTCATTCATTTTTAAACACTATTGATTTAGCATCTAACAATATAATTTGTCACTTCTTTAACAACTTTCAAATTGAAAAAATCCCATTTGATTTCTTTTTATCGGATAGTTCTTTAGTATTATTTTCAAGAGATAATCTGAACCTAACTTTTGAAAAAATATCAATTAGTGATATCAGCCTTGTCGAGAAATTAATTAAGAAATCAGCAATAATTAAAGTTGAAGATAACGAGTTGTTCTTATCAAGCATCATAAATATAAGTAATTCTGAAATTCAAGCGAAAAAGTTATTTCTCCTACAAAAAGACTCTTTGTCTAATTTCTTAAAAAGTACTAAACTAATTTCTCATGAACGCTCAAAAATGATAGAAGCTTCAAAGAAAGAAATAAATGAATTGAGTTTTAAATTAATATCGTCTCAAAACGAAATTCTTGAGTTAAAAGCAAAAGACAATTCAAATAATTTCTATTCATGTAAATCAAAAACGATTAATGGGGTCGAAATTTGTTTATCACCATTATCATCTATGCAATTTCGAAACGGGGACTCCATTAAATTAGCCAAAACCCCCAGTATGTATAGAGATTTTAATGCCGCTTGTATTCCTGCCTGCCATTATGTAGATTTCGATGAAAAGAACAAATTCTTGGGA
>JAIXRD010000268.1 GCA_027485365.1 Cryomorphaceae bacterium
ACCATTAATTGCCAAACTTCTACTACGTTGAGCGCGAGCTCAAATTCTCCGATTACATGGTTCAGCAATGCGAATGGAACCGGACAAGTAGGTACAGGAGCGACTTATACCACTCCAGTACTCACTTCTAGCACCACTTATTACCTTCAAGCAGGAACAGGGGCTTGTGCCTCCCAATTGATGCCTATTACAGCCACCGTTACCGCCGCTCAGGCACCAACGGCCAACAACGTAACAATCAATTGCCAATCTACTGCAGCTTTAAGTACGGCTGCGAACAACTCTCCGCTCTACTGGTTCAGCAATGCCAATGGTACGGGCCAAGTGAGTACAGGAGTGAGTTACACCACGCCAGTGCTTAATTCTAGTACAACTTATTATCTGCAAGCGGGAACAGGGGGGTGTGCTTCCCAACTGGTTCCTGTAACGGTTACGGTTAATGCGGCTACCAATCCTGCCGTGAACAATGCATCGGTCAATTGCGGGTCAACAACAACCTTAACAGCGAGTTCGAATGCTCCGATTATTTGGTATAGTAATGCCAATGGAACAGGCCAGATTGGCTCAGGAAGTTCGTATACCACTGGTCAAATATATGCACCCACTACTTACTATTTGCAAGCAGGGGCAGGAGCATGTGCTTCGCAAATTGTTCCAATAACGGCAGCGCCTAATGTACAGCAACCTACGGCAGCTAATGTTTCAACAAATTGTTTAACTACTGCAACGCTTACGGCATCGGGAGCTAATTCGTATAATTGGTACTCTGATGCTGCAGGAACGAACCAAGTAGGTACAGGTGCCAGCTTCACCACTCCAACTCTCAATGCAAACACCACGTATTATGTTGGGGGTGCGAGTGCTGCCGCGCAAAGTTCAACCCAGGTATATAACATTACCTCAACCGGCCAACTCTTTAATATGGCAAGTTCCTGCGGGGCAGGGTCCTATTATAATTGTGGAGGCGGTTTAAGAGGCTTCAATTGGAATGATAACTTACCAGCGGGTACTCAAATTACGAACGTTCAGATTCAATTAAGTTTTGGCGTTAAATGCGGTGCTTCATCGCTCCAAACGCTTTTGAATAACAACGGAGGAACAACAATCACTCCGAATCAGTGGTGTAATTGTAGCGGTACAAATAACGGTATTTTCTCTGTAAACTTTCCAGGGAATCAATATATAGTAGGAGGAGCCAACCAATTCAGATTCAATTATAACGATTGCATTGGATTGTTCAACGGCAACGGAGCCTTAAATGGAATGTTTGCACGGGTAACGGTTACTTACCAAAACCAACCGTGTATCTCGCCTTTAGTTCCCGTTTTGGTGACCGTGAACCCAGCTCAGGTACCTTCTGCCAATAGTGTGAATATAAATTGTCAAACTACAGCAACGTTTACCTCAGCGGCCAACAATAGTCCGTTGTACTGGTATAGCAATGCGAACGGTACAGGACAGGTTGGTACAGGTGCGTCTTTCACCAGCCCAAGTTTAACCGCAACAACAACGTATTACCTTCAGGCAGGTACTGGTGCTTGCGCTTCGCAGCTTATTCCGGTCACAGCTACGGTGGCAACTGCACAAAACCCAACAGCTAACAATACTTCGATCAATTGTCAATCGGTTGCATCCTTGAACACAGCGGCGAATAATGCACCGTTGTATTGGTATAGCAATGCCAACGGAACGGGACAGGTCGCTACGGGAGTAAGTTTTACAACCCCAACACTTACAGCATCTACTACTTACTACATTCACGCAGGGGCAGGTGCTTGTGCCTCTCAGCTTGTGCCGGTGACAGTAACGGTCAATGCCGCAACCAACCCTTCAGTAAATAATGTTTCGGTCAATTGTGGGGCAACGCCTACCTTAACTGCTAGTTCCAATGCACCGATAATTTGGTATTCTAATGCGAATGGCACAGGACAAATAGCTGCAGGAAATTCATACACTACAAGCCCAGTCAATGCTGCAACTACGTTTTACCTTCAAGCAGGTTCAGGTGCTTGTGCTTCACAATTGGTGCCAATAACTGTTTCTACAAACACGGCCGCGCCAACAGTTAATGCGGCTGCCGTAAATTGTGGTCAAACAGCTACTGTTACAGCAGCAGGAGGCGGAGGCAACACTTACACGTGGTTTTCCAACGCGGCGGGGTCTACTCAATTAGGAACAGGTGCGTCTTTTACAACACCATCAATGAGCACAACAACAACATATTATGTCGCAGCAGGTACTTCACAGGCAGGTAGCCAAACCTTCAACTTTACTGGGGGGGTGCAAACCTTTACCGCACCAGTAACGGGTAATTATACGTTGGATGTATACGGTGCCAAAGGAGGTGATGTAACAACCTATTATCCTACCGCAGGAGGTTTGGGTGGACGGGCACAAGGGACTTTGGCGTTAAATGCTGGCCAAACTATTTCTATTTACGTTGGAGGACGTGGGCAAGACCGTTTGGGTAATCACCCTTATGGTGGCTGTACTTTTGTTCCGGGCGGTTGGAACGGTGGAGGAGCCAATAGAAGTGCAGGAAATGGAACTCCTGGAGGAGGTGCTTCAGACATTAGAGTGGGTGGAAACGCGTTAGGAAACAGAGTGATCGTTGCCGGTGGCGGTGGTGGCTGTGGTTGGACATACGCACAAGGAGGTAACGGTGGTGGAACCACCGGTGCCGACGGTGGAGGCAATCCAAATTCAGGTGGAACCCAAGGAAATGGAGGTGCCGTTGGTAATTCTAGTGGTAGCTGTGGAAAATCGGCTGGTACCATAGGTCAAGGAGGTGATGGTTCGGGTAGTTCTGCTGGCGGCGGCGGCGGCGGCGGTGGATACTTCGGCGGCGGCGGCGGCGGTTTCAACCAAGGCGGTGGAGGTGGTTCATCTTTTATTGGTGGCGTAGTGAACGGAACCACTACAGCTGGGGTTCGCAACGGAGACGGACAAGTAATAATTAGTTGGTCATCAAATGGTTGTCTTTCAGCCTTAACTCCGGTTACAATTACGGTTAACGGTCCTGCTGCACCAACAGCTTCGAATGCAGTGATAAATTGTGGTGCAACCACCACTTTAACAGCTGCCAATGGGGGAGGCCAAGTTTATACATGGTATACTGATTCATTAGCAACCCAGCAAGTAGGTAGCGGAGCAAGCTTTACGACCCCTTTATTGAGTTCAAATACCACTTATTATGTGAATAGTGGAACAGCGTTAGCGGCAAGTGCAACATATACCTTTACCAATGCTGGAGCAACAGGTATGTTTGGACCAACACAAGCACAAGTAAATGCTGCTTATTCAGCTACAAACTTAGCAGGTTCCGTAACCTCATCAAGTGGTATTCAATTATGGACCGTTCCAACTACAGGCACGTATCGAATTGAGGCTTTTGGAGCTCAAGGTGGTGGAAACAACCAATTTGGTCGAGGTGCCCAAATGCGAGGGGACTTCCAATTGACAGCTGGTCAACAATTGAAAATTTTAGTTGGACAATCCGGTGGATTCTCGCAATCAGGTTCTGGTGGTGGAGGTAGCTTCGTGGCAACTTCTGCGAATGTTCCGTTGATTGTCGCCGGTGGTGGTGGTGGACAATATGACGGAGGTTCAGCATTGTTTAATGCACATGCAGTTACCGTAAACAATGGACAAGCAACCGGGTGTACTTCTGGAGGGGTTGCGGGAGCTGGTGGTAGCGGTTGTAATAACAACGGTGCATCGGGTGGTGGTGGATTCAACTCCAATGGTGGAAGTGGTAGCTATGGTACAGGAGGGTTTTCCTTCCTAAGCGGTGGAAATGGAGGAAATCATGGGGCTTCTGCGACATGTGTAGGTGGTTTTGGAGGTGGAGGAGGAACCCACGGGAACACCGGCGGCGGCGGCGGTGGTGGTGGCTACTCTGGTGGTGGTGGTGGTTATCATAGTGGCGCTAACGGAAGCGGCGGCGGTGGTGGTTCATTTAATAACGGAACCAACCAAGTTAATATAGGTGGTGTAAGAACAGGACATGGTCAAGTAATCATTACTCAAATGACTTCCCCTTGTTTTTCAAATCTAACGCCAGTTACTGTAACGGTGAATGCTATCGCAGCTCCTGCTGTGGCAGGTAACACGGCACTTTGTGCCAACAACGGGGCAAACACCACGCTAACAGCAAGCGGTAGCCAAAACGGTTATGCTTGGTTTGCTAATGCGAACGGTACAGGAGCCTTAGGTACAAACGCTGCTTATACAACACCAAATATCAATACAACTACAACATATTATGTGCAGTCTACCACGCCACAAGGTGGTGTACAAACGTTCAATTATACAGGTGCCGTACAGACCTTTACTGCTCCTGTAACGGGTGTATACACCCTAGAGGCATGGGGTGCTCAAGGCGGTAACGATCCTTCCAATCCTAATGCGATTTTTGGCGGACGTGGAGGCTATGCTAAAGGGGATGTGAACTTAACTGCAGGCCAAACGATTCGAATTTACGTTGGTCAGCAAGGTTCTGGATGTATGAACTCTAACTGGAGATCTACTGGTGGTGGTGGTGCAACCGACTTCCGTTTAGTGGGGGGTAACTGGAATGATAATGCCGGGCTTCTTTCTAGAATCTTAGTAGCCGGTGGTGGTGGTGGCCGACACGGTAATAACTATGAAAATGTTGCTTACGTCGGAAACGACGGTGGTGGTTCAACTGCACCAAACTTTACCGCAAATGGTGTAAACGTTGTAGGATCTACACAGAACGGTGGAGGAAGTTCTAACAACACGAACGTTGCTGGTTCTTTCGGATTCTCTAATCCTACACCATATTCTAATACATGTTCAGCAGGTGGATGGAATGGTGGTGCACGCGGTTCAGACAACTGGGCTAATGGCGGCGGCGGCGGCGGCTGGTGGGGTGGTGTTTCCAGTTGGCCTACAGGTTCTGGGGGTTCTGGTTATGCTTACACAGCTGCATCTTGGACTCCAGCTGGATATACACCAACTGCAGCGTTTCAATTAGCGAATACTCAGCTCACCGCAGGTAATGCTTCTATGCCAAACCCTGCAGGTGGTAACATGACAGGAAGATTAGGAGATGGTATTGCGAAAATCACATGGTCAGGAACAGGATGTGTTTCTTCATTAACTCCAGTAACTGTAACGGTTAATGCTATACCAGCAGCACCAAGTGCGAACGCAGCGACAATTTGTACGGGTCAAACCGCTACGATAAATGCATCTGCAAATGCGAATTGGTATACGGTGCCAAACGGTGGTGCTTCAATCGGTCAAGCGCAAGCGTATACGACCCCATCGTTGAATAATACGGTTACTTATTACATGGAAGGGGTAAACGGACCGTGTGTGAGTGCAACAAGAACTCCAGTTACAGTTACTGTAAACGCAGCACCGGCATCGAATGCTGGAGCAAGTATCGTAAATGCATCAACATGTGGTAAAAACACAGTGAATGTGGGCGGTAATGCGTTGGCAGCAGGTCAGGCTGGTCAATGGACCGTATTGAGTGCCGTAAATAATGCCGGTATACCTGGAATATTCTCTATGGTGACTTCCGCAAACGATGTATTTACAGGTCATTATGGTGCCACCTATGTGCTACAGTGGCAGATCACCAATCAATCCAATGGCTGTGTAGGAACAGATACCATGGTGGTTACATTTAATCAGCCAAGTGATGCTTCTATTTCAGGTTTAATTGGAACAGGAGACCTTTTATGGTGTGGTTTAACAGGAACGGATTGGTCTACCTCAACGAACTGGTATCAAAAGCAAGCGGCTGGTCATTACATAAGAATGTCTGGTGCAGTGCAGCCTGCTATCAATAATGAAGTATTTACAGTGAGTATTGCAAATGCAGGAATGTGTGTAGGTACAAACAATCCTACTTTATCTACGATTAGTAATTCAGAAGATGTGTATGTAGGGCCAGGAATTACTTGGAACTTATCTAACGACTCAATCAATATTGCTCAAAACTTGGTAAATAATGGAACTATTATCGCTTCAACGGGAGTAGTTAATTTTACAGGAAGCAGTAATTCAATTGTAAGTGGGTCAGGAAATACGCAGCTGTTTGATATGCGTGTGAACAAATCTGCTGGTGCAACCTTAACCTTACAGCAACCGGTGTTGGTAACAAATACGCTCACGATGAACCAAGGGAATGTGTTTACAACGGCTGCGAACTTGCTAACCTTAGGGTCAAGCAGTGCAGCACCAGGAAGTTTAACGTACAACTCAGGAACGATAGTTGGTCCATTCAAGCGTTACTTCGCGAATACAGCAAGTGCAGGAACAGCAGGCTTATTCCCTGTAGGAACATCAGTATACAATCGCTATGCAGACTTTAGCTTTGGTTCAGGACCAGGCGTAGATCAGCACTTAACGGTAGAATACATGACAGGAGCACCGTTGCAAGGAGGAGTTGCATTGTATAACGGCTTGCCGTTGATTGCATCGGGATCCGTGATTCAGAACTACTCAGCGGATGGATACTGGAGTGTGATTCCTACAAATAATAACTATACATCGCCGATCACTTCGGTGAACTATGGAGTGACCTTGTTCGCGAATAACTTAACGGGAATGCAAAGTCCACAGGTATGTCGCATCATCAAGAGCGCAGGGTCAAACACGGCGGCACAACACCACGTGGCATGGCAAGCATGTGGAACACATACAGCAATCAACGGTGCAGCGAATCCACAGGCCTTTTTGATTACGAGTACGGCAACGCAAGGCTTTAGCTGGTTTAACATCGGAACACCAAATAGCCAAGCCCTCCCGGTAGAGTTGTTGAGCTTCAATGGCGATTGCAACGAAGGTCAAGTGAACTTAAGCTGGCAAACAGCTACGGAACACAACAGCGATTACTTCGAAGTAGAGAAATCTCGTGATGGCATGAACTGGCAGGTATTGACTACGGTAAATGCAGCAGGAAACAGTACGCAGTTGTTGAACTACGAGACAACGGACGAAAATGCGATGGAAGGAAACAACTACTACCGCTTAACGCAAGTAGACATCGACGGGACAACAAAAACGTATGATGTAATCAATGTGAGTTGTTCAGGTGCTGCGAAAGGCTACTTCTCAGCGTATCCAAACCCAAGTACAGGATCATTCCAAGTGATTTTGAACGATAAGAATTTGGTAGGATCAGGAAACTTAAGTGTAAAAGACACTAAAGGAGCAGCGATTCTAAACCGAACGATTGAAGTTAAACCTGGAATCAATATGTTCAGTGTAACAGACTTAAACTTAGCCCCAGGAGTTTACTACATACAAATCGTGAGTGGTGAACGCGCTACAGAGGTGTTGAAAGAAGTGATTCGCTAAACGAAAACAAATAAACTACAAGGAGATCCCTCGTTCGAAAGAACGGGGGATTTTTAATGAACACCAATCCTATCGAGTGATTACATGGTCCATAATCCAAGACATCTCCTAAAGGTCAATTTCTGCACGATAAAGACGTACTTATGTCACATTATATTTATAGTCTCATAAACAAATCGTATTTTTACTTAATACGTAATGTAATACTATGTGTCTTAAATTTTGTCTACTGACCCTTGCTATTGCGCTCTCATTACGCGCCTTATCGTTAACGACAGCCAAGCCGATTAACTCCAAGTATTTGATATACTTGAGTCACAATGCTGATTCTATAATTCGAACATCAGGCTATTTTTCGGTTCATCCCAATGTGGCATATGGAACATTTCAGGTAATATTGAATGATAAAGAGCTCATCGGTAATGCCATCTTATTAGTGAAAGATGCCAATGGCAAAGAAACTTTAAAAAGAGCAGTGGAAGTAAAGCCAGGAATAAATTTCTTTAGTCTAAATGACCCTAAATTCGCTCAAGGGAATTATTTTATTTCAATCATTAACGGCAATAAAGCTTCCGTCGAATTAAAAGGGATATTAGGGTCCGAAAAATAATTTTAGTAATAGAATTATTGTTTTACATCCTAAATTGCTATAGAATTATCTTAAGTATGATTCTCCTTTAATTTTATTTTCATAGAATCACCGATTCTTTATAAAACCAAATTAACACTTAGGTTATATTAAAATAATATATATTCTTACGAAGCACCTTTGATTAGCTGTAACTTTGTGTCTGATTAGACTAAAAGCACGAAATAACTATCAAATATGAAAAAATTAATTTTAATTTCAATTGTCTTGTTGTTAACAAGAATGAATGCTTTTTCAATTGATTATTATTGGGTCGGAGGTACGGGAAACTGGAGCGATATCAACCGATGGTCCCTCTCAGATGGTGGAGCTGGCGGTGCTGGTGTTCCAGGTGTTAATGATAACACTTTTTTTACAAACAACTCATTCTCATCGGTTAATCAGACGGTTACTTTGAATATTGCTAATGCGAATTGCAATAACATGACATGGAGTGTAACGCAGAACAATCCAAACTTTGCCTCATCGAGTTCTGCAAACAATTTGAATATCTATGGGA
>JAIXRD010000118.1 GCA_027485365.1 Cryomorphaceae bacterium
ACGCTTGATTGTACCGTATGCTGCAGTACCATCAATTTCGGAAACAACTGCTGGGTTCGATGGGTTACGCGCTTCGAAAAGCTCCGTTACACGCGGTAAACCTCCTGTAATATCCCCTGACTTACCAGAAGAACGTGGGATTTTCACCAAGGTAACCCCTGCATCAACTAAGTCACCTGCATCAACATTTAAGTGGGCGCTTACTGGAAGTGAATATTCTCTTAATACCTCACCAGATTTAGCATCTACGATATGAATTGCAGGACTTTTCTTTTTATCACGAGACTCGATAATCACCTTACGGTTATATCCAGTTTGCTCATCCATTTCTTCTCGGTATGTAATACCTGCTTCCATGAAATCAAACTTAACCTTACCTTTTACCTCGGTAATAATCAAGGCATTGTATGGATCCCATTTACAGATTACATCTCCTTTCTTCACTTTAGTTTTATCCTCGACCATTAAATCAGAACCGTAAGGAATATTGGCATTCATAATAACAATACCCGTTTTCTCATCTACAATTCTCATTTCACCTGAACGACCAACAACAATAGTTTTTACCGTTCCATCAGCTCCTTTGTGGTCAATAGTTCGCAATTCTTCAAATTCGATGCGACCAGAAACCTTAGCTTTGATGTCAGAACTATCCGCAATGTTAGAGGCAGTACCCCCAACGTGGAACGTTCTTAAGGTCAACTGTGTACCTGGTTCACCGATGGACTGTGCGGCAATAACACCTACCGCATCACCAATTTGTGCCGGTCTGTGCGTTGCAAGATTTCGTCCATAACATTTTGAACAAACTCCTTTACGCATTTCACAGGTCAATACAGAACGAATTTCTACATCATCAATTCCTGCGATCTCGATTTCCCTAGCAACATTTTCTGTGATTAATGCACCACTCTCTACGATTAAGCGATCAGATTCTGGATAGTACACATCATGAACAGATGTTCTTCCTAAAATACGATCGTATAATGGCTCAACAACTTCATCATTCTTACGTAATGCAGAAGCTACAATACCGCGAAGGGTACCACAATCTTCTGAATTAATTACCACATCCTGAGCAACATCCACTAAACGACGCGTTAAGTAACCCGCATCCGCAGTTTTAAGGGCGGTATCCGCTAAACCTTTACGTGCACCGTGGGTAGAAATAAAGTACTCAAGAATTGATAAACCTTCTTTAAAGTTGGAAAGAATTGGATTTTCAATAATTTCCTGAACGGAGGCACCAGATTTCTGTGGTTTCGCCATCAATCCACGCATTCCTGAAAGCTGACGAATCTGCTCTTTAGAACCCCGTGCACCAGAATCAAACATCATGTAGATGGAATTAAATCCTTGACGGTCCGTTTTAAGCTGATCCATTAGGGTAGCTGTCAAACGTGAATTGGTATGTGTCCAAATATCAATAATCTGGTTATAACGCTCATTGTTTGTGATTAATCCCATGTTATAGCTAGCCATAACCTCGGTAACCTCTTGTTCTGCTTTTGCAACCAACACTTCTTTTTCCTTCGGAATGATAATATCATCCAAATTAAAGGATAAACCTCCTTTGAAGGCCATATGGTACCCTAAGGTTTTGATGTCATCCAAGAATTGGGCTGTACGGCTTGTACCAGAAATTTTAAGTACTTCACCGATAATATCTCGTAAGGCCTTTTTCGTAAGGACATCATTGATATAACCAACTTCACGCGGAACGTTCTCGTTAAATAATACACGTCCACACGTCGTATCGATCATTTTCAATACCGGCTCACCTTGTTCATTTAGATCATACGTTTTAACCTTGATGGTTGCATGTAGGTCTAACTTGCGCTCGTTGTATGCGATGATTACTTCTTCTGGAGAATAGAAAATTTTCCCTTCACCTTTCACTTTATCCGTTTCCGTTGAAACTTTACCTTTTGTGATGTAGTAAAGTCCAAGTACCATGTCTTGAGATGGTACCGCGATAGGCGCGCCATTTGCAGGGTTCAAGATGTTGTGCGAAGCAAGCATTAACAACTGTGCTTCCAAAATCGCAGCATTTCCTAATGGTAAATGCACCGCCATTTGGTCACCGTCGAAATCCGCGTTAAAGGCCGTAGTTACCAATGGGTGAAGGCGAATTGCTTTTCCTTCAATCAATTTTGGCTGAAATGCTTGAATACCTAAACGGTGAAGCGTAGGGGCACGGTTAAGTAATACCGGGTGACCTTTCAATACATTCTCTAGAATATCCCAAACAACTGGTTCTTTTCGGTCTACAATTTTCTTTGCAGATTTAACAGTTTTCACAATACCACGCTCGATCATTTTTCGAATGATGAATGGTTTGTATAGTTCTGCTGCCATGTCTTTTGGAATACCGCACTCATGCAGTTTCAAATCTGGACCAACAACAATTACGGAACGTGCCGAATAATCTACACGTTTTCCTAAGAGGTTTTGACGGAATCGACCTTGCTTACCTTTCAAGGAGTCAGAAAGTGACTTAAGGGCACGATTCGATTCGGTTTTAACTGCACTAGACTTACGTGAATTATCAAATAACGAATCAACCGCTTCTTGAAGCATACGTTTTTCGTTACGCAAAATCACCTCAGGTGCTTTAATTTCTATCAAACGCTTAAGACGGTTATTACGAATAATAACGCGACGATAAAGGTCGTTCAAATCCGAGGTAGCAAAGCGACCACCATCAAGAGGAACTAATGGACGTAATTCTGGTGGAATCACAGGCACCACCTTAACAATCATCCATTCAGGACGGTTGTCAATGCGTGTCTGAGAGTCTTTCATAGCCTCAACAACTTGTAAACGCTTAAGTGCTTCATTCTTACGTTGAACCGATGTTTCTTCATCAGCAGCTGCACGTAATTCGTTGGATAAGGAAACCAGATTTAAATCTCTCAACAAATCATAAAGTGCTTCAGCACCCATTTTTGCGATAAATTTGTTTGGATCGGTGTCATCTAAGAAATGGTTGTCTTTAAGTGCTGGATTATCGATAATATCCAAATAATCTTCTTCTGTTAAGAAATCATATTTCTTTAAACTTAGACCTTCCATTTCAGCGGTAACACCCGCTTGAATTACGACATAACGCTCGTAGTAAATGATTTGGTCAAGCTTCTTAGTTGGAAGGCCAAGTAAGTAACCAATTTTATTTGGTAACGAACGGAAATACCAGATGTGTGCTACAGGGACAACTAAGGAGATGTGGCCCATACGCTCACGACGAACTTTTTTCTCCGTTACCTCTACACCACAACGGTCACAAACAATTCCTTTATATCGAATACGCTTGTATTTCCCACAATGACATTCATAATCCTTAACTGGTCCGAAAATACGCTCACAGAACAAGCCATCGCGTTCTGGTTTGTAGGTACGATAGTTAATCGTTTCCGGTTTAAGGACTTCTCCACTAGATTGCTCCAAAATCAACTCAGGCGAAGCCAAAGAGATGGTGATTTTATTGAAGCTATTTTGTTTTTTTGGTGTTTCTTTCTTAAAAGCCATTTTGTACGCTTTAACAATTTTTTAATTAATCCATACTAACATTAAGGCACAATCCTTTCAATTCATGTAACAATACATTGAATGATTCAGGAATACCTGGTTCAGGAATGTTATCTCCTTTAACGATAGCTTCGTACGCTTTTGCACGACCCATTACATCATCGGATTTAACGGTTAACAACTCTTGAAGAATATTTGCAGCTCCAAAGGCTTCGATTGCCCAAACCTCCATCTCTCCAAAACGCTGACCTCCGAACTGTGCTTTACCACCAAGCGGCTGCTGCGTAATAAGCGAGTATGGTCCGATCGAACGAGCATGCATTTTATCATCTACCATGTGAGATAATTTCAACATGTAAATTACCCCAACAGTTGCCGGTTGATCGAAACGCTCTCCAGTTCCACCATCGTACAAGTAGGTTTTACCTGACTTTGGAACCCCTGCTTTAACCGTCCACTCATCGATTTCCGAAGGATGTGCACCGTCAAAAATTGGCGTAGCAAACTTAATTCCAAGTTTTTCTCCGGCCCAACCTAATACGGTTTCATAAATCTGACCCAAGTTCATACGTGAAGGTACCCCAAGTGGGTTCAATACGATATCAACTGGCGTTCCATCTTCAAGGAACGGCATATCTTCTTGACGAACAATATTGGCAACGATTCCTTTGTTACCGTGACGTCCTGCCATCTTATCTCCAACACGAAGTTTACGTTTTTTAGCAACATAAACCTTAGCCAATTTCACAATTCCTGCTGGCAATTCATCACCTACAGAAATATGGAATTTTTTACGTTTGTAGTTACCTAATAAGTCATTCGCTTTGATGCTGAAGTTATGGATTACTCGGCTAATCATTTGATTGATTTTCTCATCAGCAGTCCAGTTTAATGGATTGATAATGGTATAATCTAATGTCATTAAGCCTTTCGCTGTAAACTTAGTCCCTTTCTTAATTAACTCTTCTCTAAAGTTATTGAATACCCCGGCAGATTTATTTTCTCCTAAGATGGTCATCAACTTCTCAGTTAATTTTTCTTTCAGGTCATTGTACTCTTTTTGGTATTCCATATCCAAGGTTTCCAAAATTGGCTTGTCTTGTGATTTGGACTTACGGTCTTTAACCGCACGAGAGAACAATTTCTTTTGAATAACGGTACCACGAAGGGATGGACCAGCTTTCAACGATGCATCTTTTACATCTCCTGCTTTATCACCGAAGATTGCACGTAGCAATTTCTCTTCTGGCGATGGATCCGTCTCTCCTTTTGGTGTGATCTTTCCGATAAGGATATCTCCTTCTTTAATTTCAGCACCAATTCGAATTAATCCGTTTTCATCTAGATCTTTTGTTGCTTCTTCACTTACGTTTGGAATATCAGAAGTTAATTCTTCCATACCACGTTTTGTATCACGAACCTCTAAGGAGTATTCGTCAATGTGAATTGACGTAAAGATATCATCACGAACAATCTTCTCAGAAATCACAATCGCATCCTCGAAATTATACCCTTTCCATGGCATGAACGCCACTTTTAAGTTTTGTCCGAGTGCTAATTCTCCACTTTCAGTAGCATAACCTTCACACAAAACCTGACCTTTAGAAACGCGGTCTCCTTTCGCAACAATTGGCTTAAGGTTCATACACGTACTTTGGTTAGTTTTAGCGTATTTAGTTAAGGAATAACGTTTAACCTCGCTGTCAAAAGAAACCAATTTATCTTCATCGTTCCAATCGTAACGAATAACGATTTCGTTTGCATCAACATATTCTACTACCCCATCCCCTTCTGCATTAACTAATACACGAGAATCACGAGCAACAAGCTCTTCGATTCCTGTACCAACAATTGGTGAATGTGGTTTTAATAATGGTACTGCTTGACGTTGCATGTTAGATCCCATCAGGGCACGGTTGGCATCATCATGCTCCAAGAATGGAATTGATGAGGCTGCAATCGAAGCAATTTGATTCGCTCCAACATCCATGAGGTGTAATTCCTTCGGATTAACCACTGGGAAGTCACCTTCATAACGTGCTTTTACCGTATCTGTAAGGAAATTACCTTTATTATCTACTTTCGCGTTTGCTTGAGCAATGATTTTTCCATCTTCTTCTTCAGCAGCCAAGTAAATTGGTTCTTCTGTGAAAACCATTTTACCGTTTTCAATTTTACGGTAAGGTGTTTCAATGAATCCAAGCTTGTTTACTTTCGCGAAAACACAAAGCGAAGAAATCAAACCAATGTTTGGTCCTTCCGGAGTTTCAATGGTACAAAGTCTTCCGTAGTGCGTATAGTGAACGTCACGAACCTCAAATCCTGCACGCTCTCTTGATAAACCGCCAGGTCCGAGAGCTGAAAGACGACGTTTGTGCGTTACCTCGGCTAGTGGATTCGTTTGATCCATAAACTGAGAAAGCTGATTCGTACCAAAGAATGAGTTAATGACAGAACTCAAGGTTTTCGCATTAATCAAATCGATTGGAGTAAATACCTCATTATCACGAACGTTCATACGCTCTCTGATGGTACGCGCCATACGCGCTAAACCAACACCAAATTGAGAGTATAACTGCTCTCCTACGGTACGAACGCGACGATTTGAAAGGTGATCGATATCATCGACATCTGCTTTAGAGTTGATTAATTCGATTAAGTATTTAACGATTTCAATGATGTCTTGTTTCGTTAACACACGAGACATTTCTTCGGCACCGATTTTCAACTTTTTGTTAATTCGGTAACGCCCCACTTCTCCTAGATCATATCGTGTATCTGAGAAGAATAATTTTTCAAAAACACCTTTTGCTGTTTCAAAATCTGGGGCATCTGCATTACGTAACTGACGATAGATGTATTCAATCGCTTCTTTTTCAGAATTGGTTGGATCTTTCTGAAGGGTATTGTAAATGATGGTGTAGTCAATTGCGTTTGCATTCTCCTTGTGAAGGATTAATGATTTCGCACCTGAATCTAGGATATCATCTAAATGCTCCTCTTTAATCTCTAATTCACGCTCGAGGATCACCTCATTACGCTCGATAGAAACCACTTCACCAGTATCTTCGTCTACGAAATCTTCAATCCAAGTTTTTAGAACACGTGCAGCAAGTCTACGACCTACTAATTTTTTCATTCCAGCTTTTGTGATTTTCACTTCATCTGCTAAGCCAAAAATCTCAAGAATATCACGGTCTGTTTCATACCCCATTGCGCGGAACAAGGTAGTTAACGGTAATTTTTTCTTACGGTCAATGTAAGCATACATGATGCTATTGATATCTGTAGCGAATTCCATCCAAGAACCTTTGAATGGGATAATTCGAGCAGAATACAATTTAGTTCCATTGGCGTGACGAGATTGTCCAAAGAACACGCCTGGTGAACGATGCAACTGAGAAACGATTACACGTTCTGCGCCATTCACTACAAAAGAACCTTTTGGGGTCATATACGGAATTGTACCTAAATACACATCCTGCACGATGGTTTCGAAATCCTCATGCTCGGGGTCGGTACAATATAATTTCAATTTAGCTTTAAGTGGAACGCTGTATGTTAATCCACGTTCGATACACTCTTCAATCGAATACCTTGGGGGATCGATGAAATAATCCAAAAACTCGAGTACGAATTGATTTCGTGTGTCGGTAATTGGGAAATTTTCTGCGAAAACTTTGAAAAGGCCTTCGCTTTCTCTGTTTTCAGGTGTTGTTTCAAGCTGAAAGAATTCTTGAAACGATTTCAATTGAACCTCCAAAAAGTCGGGATACTCAAAGGTATTTTTACTGGAGGCAAAATTAATTCGGGTTGAATTATTTTTTGTTGCCAAGGCTGTTAATTTATAAAATTTAGAAAATGCACTTTACAAAAACAGGACAAGGCACCCGAAAAATCGGTTGCCTGTCCTGCGAATTCCGTCTGAAATTACTTAATCTCAACTTCGGCACCAGCCTCTTCAAGAGACTTTTTAAGGCCTTCCGCTTCGTCTTTAGAAACTGCTTCTTTCAAGGTAGTAGGAGCTCCATCAACTAAGTCTTTAGACTCTTTCAATCCGTTTCCTGTAAGTTCTTTCACAAGTTTAACTACAGCAAGTTTGTTCGGACCGCTTGCTTTAAGGATAACATTAAATTCTGTTTGTTCCTCAACAGCAGCAGCTTCGGCACCGCCTCCACCACCTGCCATCATTACTGGCGCAGCAGCGGCTGGTTCGATTCCGTATTCTTCTTTAAGGATTGCAGCTAACTCATTTACTTCTTTTACAGTAAGGTTAACTAGGGTTTCTGCGATTTGCTTTAATTCAGCCATTTTATTTGTTTTTAAATAAGGTTAATAAACTATCTTTCTTCGAGGGTTTTTAAAATACCCGCGATTTTACCGCCTGCACCTTTAAGGCCAGACAACACATTCTTAGCAGGACTTTGAAGTAATCCAACAATTTCTCCAATCAATTCTTCCTTAGATTTCATGGACTCAAGCGTTACCAATTGATTATCCCCAACAAAGATTGCTTCTTCAATGTAAGCACCTTTAAGGATAGGTTTTTGGTTTTTCTTGCGAAATTCTTGAATCAAGCGCGCTGGAGCGTTTGCTTCTTGGCTAATCATGATGGAGGTAGAACCTTTCAATAAGGCTGTTAACTCACCATAATTCTTCCCTTCTACACGATCCATTGCTTTCTTCAACAAGGTGTTTTTAACGACCTTTAAAGAAATATTAGATTGAAAACATCTTCTTCTTAGGTTGTTTATGGTCTCAACTGTTAAGTCAGCGGTGTCTGTTAAATAAAGGATGGTTGCAGCGGACAATTCAGCGGCCAAATCGTCAATGTATTGTGCTTTTTCTTCTCTGTTCATGTTAAAAATATTAAGCAGTTACTGATTTGGTATCGATTTGAATTCCGGCGCTCATGGTAGAGCTTAGCGCTATGCTTTTAATGTAAGTACCTTTTGCAGCAGAAGGTTTCAATTTGATAAGTGCTTGAATTAATTCGTTCGCGTTTTCTTTTAACATTGAACCATTAAAACTTACTTTACCAACTGCAGAGTGTATAATTCCGTATTTGTCAACTTTAAAGTCGATTTTACCGGCTTTTACTTCTGCTACCGCTTTTGCTACATCAAGTGTTACAGTACCTGTTTTTGGATTCGGCATTAATCCTCTTGGACCTAAAATTCGTCCGAGGGCTCCTACTTTACCCATAACAGATGGCATGGTGATAATTACATCAACATCGGTCCAACCGCCCTTGATTTTAGCGATGTAGTCGTCTAATCCTACGTGATCTGCACCTGCAGCTTTAGCTTCCGCTTCCTTATCTGGAGTACACAATACGAGAACTCGCATGTCTTTTCCAGTTCCGTGTGGAAGTGCTACTGTACCACGAACCATTTGATTAGCCTTTCTAGGATCAACGCCTAAACGCACTGCGATATCCACTGATGCATCAAATTTAGTTGTAGAGATTGCTTTTACTAATTCGCAAGCTTCAACTAGTGAGTATGCTTTGCCTAAATCAACTTTAGACAAAACTTCCTTTCTCTTTTTCGAAATTCTTTTCATGTCTTCTTGATTTATTTAGTTTTTGGAGCAGATCCTCCTTTTACAACTACACCCATACTTCGTGCTGTACCAGCCACCATTGACATTGCTGAGTCAACCGTAAAACAGTTCAAATCAGGAAGTTTATCTTCTGCAATGGTGCGAATTTGATCCCATGAGATGGTTCCCACTTTGGACTTATTCGGTTCAGCAGAACCCTTCTTAATTTTTGTTTGTTCAACGATTTGTACAGCTGCAGGTGCTGTTTTTAACACGAATTCGAATGACTTATCTGCATATACAGTGATTACCACAGGAACCACTTTTCCGGGTTTATCTTGAGTTCGGGCATTAAACTGCTTACAAAACTCCATGATATTTACCCCTTTGGCACCTAGTGCCGGACCGATTGGGGGCGAAGGATTCGCCGCACCGCCTTTGATTTGCAATTTAATCAAAGCTGCTACTTCTTTAGCCATTTATTCACAATTTATGTAGTCAAACATAAGTACTCACGGGAAGCTTTGTTCGTTTTCCTTACTCCTACGGTTAATACACAATTAAACCTCTTTTTCAACCTGCATATAGCTTAGCTCTAGCAGGTTTTTTCTACCAAATATTTTAACCATTACTTTCAACTTCTTCTTCTCCTCATTGATTTCATCAACTACACCGCTGAAATTATTGAATGGACCGTCTATAACCTTAACATTCTCACCAACAACGAAAGGAATTCTTACTTCTTCTTCGTTCTCGGCTAACTCATCCACTTTACCTAAAATTCGATTCACCTCAGAAAGTCTCATTGGAACCGGAGCTCCTCCTTTCTCGGAACCTAAAAATCCAATTACATTTGGAATGCCTTTAATAACGTGAGGTACTTCACCAATTAACGCTGCCTCAATAAGTACATATCCAGGAAGATAAGCTTTCTCTTTATTCACTTTTTTACCGTTGCGAATTTGAAAAACTTTTTCTGTTGGAATTAAAACTTGGGCTACGTAATCGTTTAATTTATGACGTGAAATCTCCAACTCAAGAAGTTCTTTCACTTTCTTCTCCTTTCCGCTCACTGCGCGAACCACGTACCATCTTTTGGAAATATCTGACATGTATATCGTCGATTAATTAATAGATAAAACCTAATAAACCTCTCCAAGCATCACCTGGTTTACCGGTAATTCCAAATGCGAAGTCCATTCCGAAAATGACCGCTGAAAAAAGAATCACCGATATAAGAACAATGATTGTATTGTTTTGAAGTTCCTTCCAAGTTGGCCATGTTACATTATGCACCATTTCGGAATACGTCTCAAGAAAATAGGTTCTAACTTTTTGAAACACAGTGATTAAATTTATTTGCACGGGCGGGAGGATTCGAACCCACGACCAATGGTTTTGGAGACCACTACTCTACCAGCTGAGCTACACCCGTTTAAAAAGGGGAGTAGAATCCACTCCCCTTTTAAAACATATTAATAACTCAAATAATTATCCAATGATCTCAGTTACCTGACCCGCACCTACGGTACGACCTCCTTCACGAATCGCGAAACGAAGACCTTTATCCATAGCTACTGGTACGATCAACTTAACATTAATTGATACGTTGTCACCAGGCATAACCATTTCGCGACCATCTGTAAGGGTGATTTCACCTGTTACGTCTGTTGTACGGAAATAGAACTGAGGACGGTATTTGTTGTGGAACGGCGTGTGACGTCCACCTTCTTCTTTTTTCAATACATAGATTTCAGCTTTGAAATCTTGGTGTGGTTTAGTTGAACCTGGCTTACAGATAACCATTCCTCGTTTGATTTGAGATTTCTCAATACCACGAAGTAATAATCCAACGTTATCACCAGCTTCACCACGGTCAAGGATCTTACGGAACATCTCAACACCTGTTACAGTAGAAGTAAGTTTCGCATCACCCATTCCAAGAATATCAACTGACTCACCTGAGTTAATTACACCAGTTTCGATACGACCAGTTGCAACAGTACCACGACCAGTAATCGTAAATACATCTTCGATTGGCATCAAGAATGGCTTGTCAACATCACGTGGAGGAAGTTGAATGTAAGTATCAACAGCATCCATTAATTTCTCAACAGTTTCAACCCATTTCGGCTCACCATTCAAAGCACCCAATGCAGAACCTTGAATTACTGGAGCGTTATCTCCATCATATTTATAGAAAGATAGTAATTCACGAATCTCCATCTCAACTAACTCAAGAAGTTCTTCATCATCCACCATATCCACTTTGTTCATGAAAACAACCATGGCAGGAACACCTACTTGGCGACCAAGAAGGATGTGCTCACGTGTTTGAGGCATTGGACCATCAGTTGCAGCAACTACTAAAATAGCACCGTCCATCTGAGCAGCACCTGTAACCATGTTCTTTACGTAATCGGCGTGACCTGGACAGTCAACGTGCGCGTAGTGACGGTTAGCAGTTTCATACTCAATGTGAGAGGTGTTAATTGTAATCCCTCTTTCTTTCTCTTCAGGAGCGTTATCAATTGAAGAGAAGTCGCGCATTTGCGCAAGACCTTTTGACGCCAATACGCTGGAAATTGCAGCAGTAAGCGTAGTTTTACCGTGGTCAACGTGTCCAATGGTTCCAATGTTCACGTGTGGTTTCGAACGATCGAAATTTTCCTTAGCCATTTTACTTTATTTATTACTAGTTAATACTCTACTTTTAACATGATTCCTAACCTAGGAAACAATCTTTTTCATTGAGCCAATGACGAGATTTGAACTCGTGACCTCTTCCTTACCCATGAAGTGCTCTACCCCTGAGCTACACCGGCACGCAGTTGAGCGGGAGACGAGGGTCGAACTCGCGACATTCAGCTTGGAAGGCTGACGCTCTACCAACTGAGCTACTCCCGCTTATAATTTGCAGTTTCTTGTGGGGAGAGCAGGATTCGAACCTGCGAAGGTATGAACCAACAGATTTACAGTCTGTCCTCGTTGGCCGCTTGAGTATCTCCCCAACAATTTCGAGCCGATGGAGGGATTCGAACCCCCGACCAGCTGATTACAAATCAGCTGCTCTGGCCAACTGAGCTACATCGGCAATTATTGGTAATCATGAAATAAAGAACAATCCCGTTAAATTTCGGATTGCAAATGTACAAACCTTTTTTTTATTGAAAAAATTTTTCATCATTTTTTTGAGTTTTATTCACTTTCAAATGAGTTTGCGTTCCGTTTCATACCTTTACCACCATCAACATGAAGACTATTATTGTTTGTGTAACGTCAGATTTAGCCACCGATAATCGGATTTTACGCCATTGTGAGCTCATGCATCAGATGGGTTTTAAGGTGCATTTAATTGGCAGGGTACTTCCGTGGAGCCCCGCCATGCCGGTACTTCCCTACCCTGTTCATAGGGTAAAACTTCCATTTCTAAAAGGACCTCTTTTCTATCTAAGTTATCAATGCTGGCTTTTCTTCTATTTACTGTTTAGAAAAGCAGATATTATTTGGGCGAATGACCTCGATACCGTCTTACCTAGCTTTGTGATTAGTAAATTTCGTGGCCTAGAATACATCGTGGATTCTCACGAACTGTTTACAGAAGTACCAGAACTTAGCAAGGCTCCAATAAAAAAGTCCATCTGGAAGTTCATTGAAAAACACCTTGCAGTAAAGGCTAATATATTTATCACGGTAAATCATTCGTTAGCTAGAATCTTTCATGAAACATACGGAATCAATCCAAAAGTCGTGCGCAATGTTCCTAAACAGGTTGATATTCCCCCCGCTCATTTAAGAAACAAAATAAGCATTCCCGAAGGCGACCTTGTGGTTGTAATTCAGGGTTCAGGGATTAACAAAGGAAGAGGCTTAGATGAAACGATTGAAGCTATAAACGGATTAAGCAATGTGAGTTTATTAGTAATCGGTGGTGGTGATGCAATTGATGAGGCAAAACAAAAAACGATCGCCCTTGGAATTCAAGCAAAGGTTCATTTTATTGCGCGTGTTCCCTATCTCGAAATGATGCAATACACGCAAATGGGAGCAATTGGGCTTGCCTACGACGCGGATCCCTGTTTGAATTTTTATTACGCGCTGCCAAATAAAATTTTTGATTATTTCCACGCAGGTATCGCCGTAATAAGCGGTCCTCAACCTGAAATTTCAGGCTTAGTATCTACCTATAAATGCGGGTATCTGATGAAGCAAATTTCTCCAGAATCAATTCGTTGGGCGATTGCTTTTTATCAAAAACATCCAGAACTACTTGCTACACACCAACGAAATTCCAAGAAAGCTTCACAAACAGAGCATTGGGACCTAGAAAAAAAAGCACTTGAATCCATCCTTCAAGGCTTATGATGTCTGACGCCCAATATGCGA
>JAIXRD010000183.1 GCA_027485365.1 Cryomorphaceae bacterium
CAATTTCATCATCATATACTTTCAGTTCAGCTTCATATCCGTTGAGTTTCTTCTCATACTCCTTCTTATCTTTTTCCAGTTTTGCCACTTTTTGCTTGAAAAGTATATCAGTTTGTGCATTCAATTTTTCCGCATATTCTTTCTGATAAGCGCTTAACTCAGAGTCAATTTCAGATTCCAAAATTTTTATCTCAAGAGGCGCAGAAATTGCAAAGCCTAGGATTAGTGCAATGATAATTCGTGGGATCGCCTGTCCGAATTCTTTCCAAGACACCTTATCTGTCCCATCTCCCTTTCCTGTAGACGAAACTATAAAACGGTCTAAATTCAAGATGATCAACCCCCAAACAATCCCAAATACAATTGACCCAAACACTGAGCCCCAACTCGTAGTATCGTGTATGGCATTATTTTTTGGACCAAAAATCGTGTAAAAGGCAAAGCCTCCTGAAAAACAAGCAAGTAATCCGGTACACAATACAATACCTCCGATTCCAGCATACTTAACACGATCCTGCATTGGAGACTTAATTAAGAAATGAGAATCTGCACCAGCGCACCACCATAATAAACGAGTGACTTTATGAACTTGGGTTAAATAAACAGGTTGTTCCATGGCTTAAATTTGATTTTTTGGATAGTTATTTCTAAAGGTTTCAAATGAATTTTTCAATACAGAATGAGCGCTCGTCAATTCCGAAACAGCTACTGTTCTTGATTCGAAATTAGGTTTAAAATCTGAAATCGTATTTATTATAGCAATACTCGACAAACTAACTTTAGGTATAGGATGGTAAGTATTTAAGGTAAATGATGGTAGTGGATTTGAAAGGTGCACGTGATTTACTGTTAAAGGGATTTCCATCCGTTTTGGAAACGGGCTCCAATACGTAATACGAAGCACCGGATAAAACCCATTGATTGTCGACTTAAACGCTCCTTTCTTACTAAACCACCGATAGCGCTGCCAAAACAATGTAGGCCTTTTTCTAAAAACTTGTCCGTTGGGCACATGATTATAATAGAGACTCACGAACCAAGCACTGGGAAAATGGAATTCAAGATGCAACTCTTGCCCATGGATCAGGTAATTCACAGAATCACTCCCATTAAGCTTAATCTTCGAAGTCATAGCGTTTTAGTAAATTTCAAGTTCAAGAAACGTTCTATTTTCATTGCTTACAGATAATTGGGTTAAATATGGAAAAGTTGCTTAAACCATACTTTTAAGACTTAAACTAATTTTTACTTATAAACCCACTCGTCTTCTTCGTCATAATAATAGTTCTTTGATGCGTTTCCATGTGCATCTTTGATATAGCAATAAACCTCAAACTCATGGCATATTTCTTCACAAAGAAAGTTATCCACATCCTCCATATTATCAGTGACATTGTTAAAAATTAGTTCCTCATCTTCGGAATTATATTCACTCGCTATATTTGGATAATCTATACTAAATCGCTCTTTAACTTGTTTAATATTCAGATCATCTATTGTATAAAAACCTACGATTATCATAATTACTTCATTGTATTTCAAAAAAAATTCCCATTAGACTCAACCATTTAAAATGCTTGATACTTTTTATAACTTGCTAAATGCTACTTTATTTACCTAACTAATTCTAGACTATCAAATATATGAAATATCATTAGCAATTCGGTACATTTGGATTTAAATACATGCTTTGTTAATAAACACATCCCCTGTATGATACAAAATAACTTGGAAATTAAAACCACAGAGACTCTAATTAAATTGGTGGGTATTTTTGATCATAAGTACAATCAGAAATTACTACATCGATTTGAAAGTAAATCCTATAAAAGAGAATCCTTTTCCGATAATCAATTTTTAAGAAATACCTTTTACCCTGAGTTCCGTGACTTAATGTTTATAGGAAAAGAAACGAGTAGTTTGGTCATCTACTCAAAGCAGGAATCTTCGAACATTGTATTTCAAAAAGATAATTCACAAAATCACCTCGAAGTTCATGCTGAATTGGGAGAAATTGAATTGTTTCTGGCACCGAATGGTTTACACTTTTTCAGTATTCAATTAATACCCGTGAAAAAAGATTTAGGATCAATTTCTGACCTTATGTTTTGTGCACGCAATTTTGAAACACGAGTAATTGATGCGGACAATATTCAATCCTGGGTATCCTGGATTGAGCATCATATATTGGACGGAATTGCTATATCTACCAAAGGAAATAAGAAAATTAACGTAGATGAATACTCTGGAAGTAAATTCAAATTGTTTAGTGTTTTTGATGTAGCGGAATCAACCTACAACATAAGTACAGAAACGCGAGAAAACTTACTGTATGATTTGGGTAGCGTTGCACCAATAGGAACTGCAGGAGGAAATTCATTTTACACTCCAAACGATGCCTACTTTGAATCTTTACTTGAGGATAAAATAGCTGTTTTTAAAAACTATACAGTGCTACCCATGTTCGACACCTTCACTGTTATGGGTCAAAGTATTCTTTCTTCCGATAATCCAGCATCAAAACAGAACATGTTTTTAACTTGGCATCAGACCTATTTCAGAATTTATCTGTTCAATTTGTTTATTAAATATAACCTCTTCAGGTACAATCATGAAATGTCGGATGACTCCGTTAAGGTTAGGGATGAATTTGAGAACTTTTTAAACACCTATAACCTCAGTCATTTATCCTATAATTTTTTGCCCAATCTAATTTTTCATCACCATCGTAAATCACTTCAAATCGATGAAGAATTAGAGAAATTCCAAGACCGCATTAATCGGATTTCTCAGGCAATTCAAGAAGAGCAACAGAAGCGATCAAACCTTCTTCTAGGAATCGTCGGTGCCATGACTTCCATTGCAGGATTACAACCCATTCTCGATTATCTAGAAATTGGAAGAAAAGTATTGCAACTTGGGTATTTTTCATACTATGTATTAATAGTACTTATTGTTGCTGTTGCCTCTATTCCCATACTCTCTTATTTATTTCCGGAAAAGAAGAAAAAAATATTACGCAAATGGAGGAGCAGGAACGATTAAGTGTTGAAACAGCATTCTATCTTCTAAAACATTTTGAAAAGATAGATGCAGACATTGAAATGATATTCCATGAAGCTGGTTTTGAAAATAAAGATATTCAAATCCAACTAAAAACCATAGGTTCAAAATTTGACTATAAATTTTGTCGCCACCCCTTTGAGATTCTTAATGCTTTGAAAAAGGGCAAAATATCAGATGAAATCTATCAATCGAACAATAGAATCGCGAGAACCTATGAATTTTCTGAAATCGTAGGAACCGATCAAGTCTTAGAATCTACTGCCATTGATCCGAAAAAAATTATTCCATTAAAGCGAAATGACCAAATCATACGCGTTGTTTACAAAGAAAAACTACCTTCAACAAACTATTTAGTGATCGTAGAATCTGCAAATAAAAAAATCATAACTGCCTTCCCAGGAAAATATGCCCCTCCATTCCCAAACAACAAACTAAATCCGAGCGAAAATAAATTGGCGAAAACATTCTGGGAACACCATGTTTTCGTAATGGAACAGCCGATTTAATTGAATAATTGATTTTTTTAATATATTTAAATCAATCACCTGAAATTCATGAGTAAAAACAACGAAGAGTCCTTGGACTTGTATGACCTTGTATACGATTATTTACACGAAACCTGGGATCCAATTGGCGTAAAAGCATTTGGTGAACCTGCTGGAGAATATTCCAATTACGTAGATGATATCGTTCTTTTAATAATACGAAAGGCAAGCCTTAAAGACCTTGCAAATCATCTTCAAACGTTGGTTGAAGAGCAAATGGGAGTTGATTGGTTTCCTAGAAATTTCTATGTGGAAGCTGCCTATGATTTATTGGGGTTTAGAAAACTATAAAAATTTAATATATCAAACCCG